>JABFRG010000837.1 GCA_013141295.1 Polyangiaceae bacterium | reverse complement strand
GCCGCGATGCGCGCCGGCGCCGAAGCGATGCTACGCGACGTGGGGCTCGGCGACCGCATGAGCTACCGCGCCACCGATCTCTCCGGCGGTCAGCAGCAGCGGGTGGCCATCGCGCGCGCGCTGGCCCGTCGGCCGCCCTTGGTGCTGGCCGACGAGCCCACCGGTAACCTCGACACCGTCTCGTCGGCGGAGATCTTCGCCCTCATGCGGCGGCTCAACCGCGAGCTCCGCACCACGTTCCTGGTGGTGACCCACGACCCGCGCATCGCCGCACAGTGCGACCGCATCGTGGAGCTGGTGGACGGACGCGTGCACGGCGACAGGCTCACCACCGCGGAGGAGCGTTCTCCCGCGACGGGGGCAAGTCAGTCGCGGTAGGCCTTGGCCTTGCTCAACTTCGAGGGGAGCTCTTCTTCGATAGCCGAGAGCTGTCGCGAGCACGCGACCTGCCAGCGTAGCGCCGCGTGGTCGGTCCACTTTTTCCACACGCCGATGGGGATCAAGGCGCCCACCACCAGGCCGAGCGAGGCCAGGATGGCCGTGAGCTTGAAGGCGAAGCACACCGCGAAGGCGGCGAACGAAGCTCCCGGGGCGAGCACGAAGAGCACCAGGACGCCCAGCCAGCCAGCGGGCTCCCGGAGCATGCGAATCTCGGCGGTGGCCTTGGCGCCGTACGACTTGGACTCGATGCGGAACGTCTCGCGGTAGAGCGCGTGGCGCCGCTCGGCGTGGCCCTCGCCGTCCTTGGTCCGCGCGACGCGCACGTCGAAGCGCTCGTCGACCGAGGTCGAGAGGGCGGTCAAGAGCTCGTCGCTGGTGGCCTCTGCCGACAGAGTGCAAGCGCTCACGGTGGGGTCCGGAGACAGGAACTGACCGGCGTGGAACGCGTCGATGGACATCGCGGGGGACTCTACTGCCTGCGCCGCGGACCTGCCACCCCCCCACCGATTTCGCCGTCGGTTCCCGCCGCCGGCGGCGGTGCACCGGCGTATTCTCCGAAGGAGCATGATCCCACCCAGTCCTTCCGGCAGCGTTCACGGGCGCTGCCGCATCGTCGTCACCGGTGGCCCCGGCGCCGGTAAGACCACCGCCGCCGACCTCTTTCGCAGGGAGATCGGCGAGCGGGTGGTCGTGGTTCCGGAAGCCGCCACGCTGCTCTACTCCGGCGGATTCCCCCGGGTGAAAGAGACCACCGCGCGGCGCGCCACCCAGTCGGCCGTGTACCACCTGCAGCGCAACCTGGAAGACGTGCAGTCTGCACGCTTTCCCGAGCGCATCCTGCTGTGCGACCGGGGGACCGTGGACGGCGCGGCCTACTGGCCCGACGATCCCGCCACGTTTTTCGCCGCCATGGGCACCGACCACGCGGCGGAGCTCGCGCGCTACGACGCGGTCCTGTTCTTCGAGAGCGCGGCGGTCGGCGGCATCAGCATCGAGGGCGGCAACCCCATTCGCAACGAATCGCTCGACGAGGCGGTGCGGCTCGACCATGCGCTCCGCGCCCTCTGGGCGCCGCATCCGCGCTTCGTGGTGGTGCGCCACGACCCGTCGTTCTTCAAGAAGATCGCCGTTGGTCTCGCGGCGCTGGAATCCATGGTGAGCGACATCTTCGCGTCCATGAGCGAGGCAGGCCCATGAGCGATCCCCGCGTTCGGAGCAACATCGAGGCCTTCGTGGCCGCCTGGAACGAGCACGACCCGTCGGTGCGCGCGGCTCTCGTCGAGCGAGCCTGCGCCGAGGAGTTCCGCATGATCACGGCCGGCCGATGCGTCCGCGGCCGCGCCGGACTCGATGCGCTCATCGCCGACTTTCAGGCCCGGAGGCCGCACGATCGCGCGCGCTTCGCCAGCGCCGTCGAGGTTCACGTGCACACCTTCCGCTATCTGGGGGCCGTGGAGCGCCCGGACGGCGCGCCGCTCTTCACGCTCGACACCGGCGAGCACGACGCGGAAGGGCGCCTCCTGCTGGTGCTGACCTTTGCCGGCGCCGCCCCGCCGCCCGCACCCTGAAGCTCAGCCGGCGTCGTCGCGCCCGACCAGGCGCAGCTTGCCCTTCTCGCCCGCGCACCAGAAGTGGTCCTGGCCGTCGCTCTCCATGCCGGCGACGCGCTCCACCGGTACCGTCCACGTTTCCATCACCGCGCCCGTCTCGTCGAGGCGCCGCAGCTCCGGCGCCTTGCCATCTTCGCTGACCGCGTGCCAGAGCGAGCCGCCGATGCACGAAACGCCGGTGACGAAGCGGTCCGACTGGAACTTGCCCACGACCGCGCCGGTGGTCGCGTCCACCTTGTGAATCTGCGCCGCGTGGAATTGCCCCACCCAGAGGAAGCCGTCGGCGTAGGCCATGCCCGAGTCCTTGCCGCCACCGGGCGAGGGCAAGCGCCGCAAGACGCGGCCGCTCTCCGGGTGCACCACGAGAATCTCCGCGCCCGCCAGTTGATACAGGTTCTCGCCGTCGAACGCGGTGCCCGCGGCGACCCCGGGAATGGCGTGCCGGTGCACCACCCGCTCGGTGGCCGGGTCGAACGCCACCAGCTCGTCGTTGCGAGCGAACCACACCAGGCGACCGTCGAAGGTGACGCCGTGAATGCTGGCTTCGTCGAGGGGGCGGACCTCACGGAGGATCTTGGCGCGGCTACGGCTCATGGCGGAACGTGACCTTTCGATGCGAGGAGTGGGCGACGAGACAAGGTTAGTACTGGGGCGGCGCGGGACGGGAGTAACATCGGTGGCGTGAGCAGGGTGCGCCGTGACAGCCCCGTGGTTTCCGAGGAGGCTGCGCCCATGTCTGCTCTCTCCGAGCTGGCCGCCGGCGCCCTCGCCCGCGGCGACGCGCTCACCGCGCTTTCTCTCGCCGGCCGTCTCCACGGTGCGTCGAGCCTGCTCCTGCGCGGTGTGGCGTACGCGCAGCTCGGTGACGTGGACCTCGCGCGAACCACCCTCCAGCGGTGCCTGACCGCAGGCCCTTCACCGCTCGAGGGAGCCCGGGCCGAGGCTGCGCTGGTGGAAATCGCCGTGGCCCACGATTCGCCCCGGGCCGCAGCCCACGCCGCGCGCGCTTCGGTGACGCGTCTCACGCGTCTCGGTGACCATCGCAACGCCGCCATGCAGCAGCTGGTCCTGGCGCGCATCGAGGTGCTCCTGGGGCGTCTCGCCGAGGCGCGCGCGCTGGTCGATGCGGTCGCCCTTCGCCCGCTCGCCCCGGACCTACGCGCCGTTGCCTGGCTCGCCTCGGCGGAGCTGGCGATCCGCGAAGGGGCAGCGACCACCGCGCGGACCGCGCTCACCAGCGCCCGCCGGACACTGCTTCGCTCGCCCCATGCGCTCCTCTCCCGCGCGCTCTCGGCGCTCGAAGCCGAGCTGGTGCGCCCCTTGGCACGCCTGCAAACGAGCGCTGGCATCGAGGCCGCCGATTTGTTCGCCGTGGAGCGAGCGGCCCGGGACGCCTTGCTGGTAGACGCCTGCCGATGCGCCGTGGTGCGCGGTTCGGATCACCTGGCGCTGGCACGCAGGCCGGTGATCTTCCGGCTGCTGCGGCTCCTGGCGCAAGCGTGGCCGGAGCCGGCCATGCGCGACGATCTGGGTCGCGAGGGCTTCGACGTGCGGCACCTGAACCCCTCGCACCGGGCGCGCTTGCGGGTGGAGATGGGGCGGCTGCGGGTTCTCCTGCGTCCGCTGGCTGCTTCCGTGGAGGCCACCTCGACCGGCTACGTGCTCCGCGCGCCAGGTGCCGCCGTGAAGGTGCTCTTGCCGCTGGCCGAGGACGAGAGCGCGCGCGCCGCGTTTCTCCTGGGCGACGGAGCGGCCTGGTCCACGCGGCAGCTGGCGGAGCACGCCGGCATCTCCATGCGCACCGCGCAGCGGGCGCTCGCGGCCTTGCTGGCGAAGGGCGAGGTGGTGCGCGTCGGCGCGGGCTCGAGCCTCCGCTACCTTCGGCCGGGCGCACCCCTCGCGTCGCGCATGCTGCTCCTGGGGCTCGTCCCTACGGTGTGATCACCCCAACATGGCGCGGTACACGTCGCGGGGATCGAGCTGCTCCGGCCAGGTGGAGCAGCCGCCGTCGTTGAGCTCGATGATGGTGTAACCACCGGTCGCGAGTCGCGCCACGTCGGCGGTGAAGAAGGGAGACGCGACGAGCCTACCCAGGTCCGCGAACTGCCCGGGATGGTCGAGCCGCGCATCGACGTCGTAGTAGGGCGCATGGGCCACGAGCTGGCCCTCCCAGAACACCAGCCGGTGCTCGTCGGTCACCCGGCGGCCCTCCGGGAGAAACCCCGGGAGGGTCCCGAGCTCCAGGTACTTCTTCACCACGAATCCCCGCTCGAAAGCGTCGCCGCGGAGCTCGAGCAGCGCCTCGCACACCGCTCCGAAGTCGGCGCGGTCCGCGCCCGCGGGTACGAAGCACGCGCGGTGCCAGGCCTCCTTCACGGACTTCACGTGGTCCTTCACCACCCACGGTGGTGGCCCCAGCTCGCACGCGATCTCCCACGCCTCGTCGATGCTCTCGCTCTCGGTGAAGCGCGCGGGCGCGGTTCGCGCACCCAGGAGCGGCAGGTAGCTCGGCGCATAGGTGGTCTCCGCGAAGGACTCGGGATCCACCACCAGCTCTTCGCCGCGCGCGGCCATGGCCTCGTAGAGGTCGGTGTATTCGTCCTCCCGGAGCATCCAGCCCCGGTAGAGCCATCGCCGGTCGCGGGGCCGCGGCAGGCTGCGGAGCGCCCGTTCCGCGTCGCCGTTCACCACCGGATCGAGGGGAATCGCGAAGGACTCGATGCCCAGCTCCTCGGCCGCCAGGGCCTCGAGCTCGAAGCGGTCCTCGCCCTCCGGCGCCCGGTGCGGACGGCCGAACAGGATGGCGAGATCATCCATGGAGCACCGCCAAGCGAACGTCACGGCCGCCCGCCGCGTCGAGGATGGCGCGCATGGGGCACGCGCGCTCCCCCCGCGGACACCGAAAGGCCCCGGGAATTCGCCCGCGGGCCAGCACCTTGCGGGCGCCTTCGTGGGCGGTGCAGATGTGGTAGCGCCGGCCGTCTTCGAGCCATAGCTCGTGGTTCACCAGGTACTCGTAGAGATCGTCGTTCGTGCCCTCGTCGGGCTCGCCCGGCTCCACGAAGCGTCCCATCATCCGCGTCCGCTCCCGCGGTAGGCCGAGCGATCGCCGCTCGGTCCCCGCGAGCGACGCCCACCATCGCTCCGCCTCCGAACGCTGTTTCGGTGAAAGACCCTTCCTGAGCATCGCCGGTTTCCGCATGCCTGCCTCCTCGGGGTTCCTGCCGCGCACGGTCGTGTGCGCGGAGGCGCGAAGGTAGCCACGACCTTTCCCACGACCAGTCTTCAAAACGACGGGCCACCTGGTGTATGAATGGATCGGCGGCGGGGAAATGGGGGCGGAATGCCACGTCCGGCCCGCGCGAAACCGTGCTCTAACGTCGGCCATGAAACGGGTCCTCGCTCGCTCCTCGGTCGCGCTCCTCGTCTTCGCTTGCGGCGCGCCGCCGCAACCCTCTTCGCTGCCGGCTCCGGTGGCGACGAAGCCCGCCCCGCGCGCCCCCGACGAAGTGACGCTGCAGCCCCTGGCGCCCGGGGTGTGGGTGCATGTTACATGGAACACGGTGCCCAAGTTCGGGCTGGTCGCCTCCAACGGCGTGCTCGCCTGCGGGCCGG
>JABFRG010000855.1 GCA_013141295.1 Polyangiaceae bacterium | reverse complement strand
CATATCGCCGAAGAGGTGGATGCTGGTGATGCAGATGGCCATGGCGCTGGCGCGGAGCGAGCTCGGCACCACCCGCAGGAGCACGGTGTTGATGGGCGCGTTGCTGAAGAAGATGCCGATCTCGCAGAAGAACGCGAAGACGAAGAAGAGCGTGGGCGTGGGCGAGAGGAAGCACGCGACCCCGAGAGGCACGGCGGCCGCGCTGCCCATGGCGCAGACCCGCAGGAGCGCGGTGGCCTTGGCGTCGCTGACTTCCTCTTCGGTGGGCGGAACGCTCCGCTTCATGTCGCGGTAGACAGGCGCGGTGGGGCCTCCGTCGACGGCGTCCCGGTCCGCATGCAGCCGTCGCTCGGCCCGCTTTTGTGCGGCATCGCCCACGGCGCCGCCCAGCAGCGTCGCGATGGCGCCCGCCACCACCGTCACCAGACCGAAGCGAAAGTTCGCCGCCGCCAGCTCGATGTGGAAGCGCTTGAAGAGGAAGCTCGGCGCCCAGTAGGCGAAGCCGCCCACCGCCGCGGTGAGCGCCGCATACCCCATGACCGCGCTGCGGTAGTCGCGAATGCGCAGGAGCGTGCGCAGCACCGTCAGGAGATCGAGCCGGTTGCGCTCGTGTCGCGGAGGCTCGTGCATGAGCAGCACCAGGATGCCGAGCACGATGCCGGGAAGGCCGCCCACGAAGAACGCCGCGTGCCAGCCGGCCTTTTTCTCCACCGCGCCGCCCACGATGTAGCCGAGCGCGGAGCCGACCGGGCCTGCGATGCTGAAGATGCCGAGCCATCGGGACTTCTTGTCGGCCGGCGCCACGTCGTCGATGACCGTGGGCGCGAGGGTGGTGAAGCTCGCCTCGCCGATGCCCACGAAGGCCCGCGCCACCACCAGCGTGACGACGCTGCGCGAGAGGCCGGTGGCGATGGTGGCGGCGCTCCATCCGAAGGCGCCCAGTGCCAGCAGCGTCTTGCGATCCATGCGATCGCCGAGGATGCCGAAGATGGGGCAGGTGGCGAGGAACGAGAGCAAGAACACGGTGGCCAGAAGCCCGGCCACGAAGTTCGAAAAGCCGAGCTCCGCCTGGACCCGCGGCAGGACCGCGGCCAGCTCGTAGCGGTCCAGGTAGTTGACGAAGTTCAGCGCCGTGAGGAGCGTGAGAATCGCGATCGGGCGCCGGATCATCGGGCCCGAGCCTACCATCCTTCACGCAAAGCCTGCGGCCCCGCGCGCAATTAATCTATCCGTTCCGGCGCCGATCCATCGCCGCCTCCATCGTTGCGAAATCTCGAGATAGCAGCAGTATCCCGTCGATTTCGCGCCTTGGAGGCCGGCGCGCCTCGACGCCGATCCGAACAGATTAATTGCGCGCGGGCCCTTGCGGCCCCGAAATGCGCGTCAGACGTCGAGATCGTCCAGCGAGGTCTCGTGGGCGCGCGACATGATGAGCTTGAAGCGGGCCTGGGTGTCCTTGCCCATGAGCTCGTTGAGCACGCGGTCGGTCTCCAGCTCGCTGTCGATGCCGATGCGCAGGGTGCGCCGGCGGGTCTTGTCGAGGGTGGTGGTCTTGAGCTCTTCCGGGCGCATCTCGCCGAGACCCTTGAAGCGCGCGACCTCGACCTTGGCGTTCTTGGGAAACGACGCGATGATCTTGTCGCGCTCGGCCTCGTCCAGGGCCCAGCGGGTCTCCTTGCCGATGTCGACGCGATAGAGCGGCGGCATGGCCAGGTAGACGTGGCCGCCGCGGATGAGCCCCGGCAGCTGGCGGTAGAAGAACGTGAGCAGCAGCGTCGTGATGTGGTGCCCGTCGCTGTCGGCGTCCATCAGGAGGAAGATCTTCCCGTAGCGGAGCCGCGCGATGTCGAAGGTGGGCCCCATGCCGCAGCCCAGGGCCTGCACGATGTCCTGGAGCTCCTTGTTGTTGAGCACCTTGGAGGCGGACGCCTGCTCGGCGTTGAGGACCTTGCCGCGGAGCGGAAGAATCGCCTGGGTGCGCCGGTCGCGGCCCTGCTTGGCGGAGCCGCCGGCGCTGTCGCCTTCGACGATGAAGAGCTCGCTCTCCGAGGGGTCGGTGGAGGAGCAGTCGGCGAGCTTGCCCGGCAGGTTGAGTCGATGGCTCACGGCTCCCTTGCGGGTCACCTGCTGCGTCGCCTCGCGGCGCGCCTCGCGAGCCCGCGCGGCGAGGATGGCGCGCATGACGATCTGCTCGCCGGTGGAGCCGTTCTCCAGCAGCCACTGCTCGAGGGCCGGCCGGACCGCAGATTCCACCTGCGCCGCCACTTCGGCGTTGTTCAGGCGGTCCTTGGTTTGCCCCTGGAACTGCGGCGCGGTCACGTCCACCGAGAGCACCGCCACCAGGCCCTCGCGAATGTCCTCCGCGGTGAGGGTCACGCCGCGGGGCGCGAGGTTCTTGGTCTCGATGAATTGGCGCACCGCGCGCACCACGGCGGTGCTGAGGCCGGCAACGTGGGTACCGCCGTTGTGGGTGGGAATGCCGTTGGCGTAGGAGCGGAAGTAGTCGTCCGCGGCTTCGGTCCACTGCAGGGCCGCCTCGACCCGGAACGGGAGCTGGCCGCCCTCGGCAGCGACCTCCTTGGAGACGTGGAACGCCTGGAGGTTGGTGACCGCCTTGCCGCGCCGCTTCACCAGCACCGGCAGGTAGTCGACGATCCCGCGCGGATGCAGGAAGGTGACGTCTTCCTTGGTCTTCTTGTCGACGAAGCGAATGGAGAGGCCGCCGTGGAGATAGGCTTTGCCCTCGAGGCGCTCGCGAACGACGTCGGTCTCGAACGCCGCCTTCGCCCCGAAGATCTGCGGATCGGGACGGAAATACAGGCTGGTGCCGCGCTTGCGAACCTTGGCGCCCTTCTTCAGCGGCGTCTTCTTCACGCCGCGGGAGAACGACTGCTTGTATTCTACACCTTCGCGCCACACCGTGACGTCGAGCTGCTCCGAGAGCGCGTTCACCACGCTGGAGCCGACGCCGTGGAGGCCGCCCGCGAACTTGTAGTTGCTGCCGTTGAACTTGCCGCCGGCGTGGAGCGTGCCGAGGATGATCTCGAGCGCCGGCTTCTTGAACTTCGGGTGCATGTCCACCGGGAAGCCGCGGCCGTCGTCGGTCACGGTGACCCCGCGCCCGTCCTCGTCCAGCACCACCTCGATGTGCTTGGCGTGGCCGTTGATGGCCTCGTCCACCGAGTTGTCGACGATCTCCCACAAAAGGTGGTGGTAGCCATTGGCGTCGGTGCCGCCGATGTACATGGCGGGCCGCTTGCGGACCGGGTCGAGGCCCTCCAGGACCTCGATGTCTTTGGCGCTGTAGCTGGTAGCCATGTCAGTTCGTCTCCAGCGTGGGAATGGCGGGCGGCGGGGCGACGACGCGTACGAAGGCGTCGCGGCGGATCACCGCCTGGCCCACCTGGGCGCGCTTGCCGAGCACGCCCTTGTAGAAGATCTCGATGAGCTTGCCCTTGTTGGTCTCGGCGGTGACGCTGTCGCGCGCCGAGAGGGCCACGCCAGCGCCGGCGATGCGCGCGTCGTCGTCGAGCTTCATGAACATGGATCCCTTGCCCACGCCGCTCAGCAGCGCCAGCTCGTCGACCCGCACGCCGAGCGCGTGGCCGTCGGTGGCCACGGCGATGACGCCGTCCTTTTCGCCGACCACGCTCACGAACACCACCTCGTCGGCGGGGTTCAGCTTGCAGTACTTGCGACCGGCGCGGGTGGAGGCCTCGCGATGGGTCGACAGCGAGAAGCGGAACGAGAGCCCGCCGCGGGTCACCGCCACCGCGTAGGGCGGGAGCGGCTCGCCGCCTTCTTCCGGCGCCGGCACGTCGAGGACGCGCGGATCGAGCGACAGCATGGCGATGATGCGCTCGCCGTCCGCCAGCTTGAAGAACTTCTGGACCGCCTCGCCGTGGCCGGTGGTGGCCGGCACGTCGTGGATGCGCTGCACGTAGCAGGCGCCCATGTTCGAGAAGAGCGCGATGGTGCTCTTGGTGGAGCCGGCCACGGCCGCCAGCACGCTGTCGCCCTCGCGGGTGCGGGTGGCGCCCAGGTCCTTGATCTCGCGAACGCGCTTGATCCAGCCCTGCTGGGTGAGGACCACCTTGGCGTCCTCGGCCACGATGAAGTCCTCGGCGGCGTACTCCGGCTCGTCGGTGGAGCCGACCACCTTGGAGCGACGCTTGTCGCCGTAGGCGGCCTTGATCTCGCCGAGCTCGCCCTTGATGATGTTCCAGCGCTTGCCGTCGCTCTTGAGGAGCATCTCGATGGCGCTCGCTTCCTTCTGCTTCTGCGCCAGCTCCTCGCGGATCACCAGGATCTCCAGGCGCGCAAGCTTGTACAGGCGCAGCTCGAGGATGGCGTCGACTTGCTCTTCGCTGAGCTCGAAGCGCGTCATGAGCTTCTTCTTGGCGTCGGCCCGGCCGTCGCTCTTGCGGATGATGCGAATCATCTCGTCGAGCGCGTCGAACACCTTCACGAAGCCCTCGAGCACGTGAATGCGCTTCTTCAGCTTGCCGAGGTCGAAGCGCAACCGGCGCTCCACCGTGAGCATGCGGAAGTCGAGGAAATGCCGGATCATCTGCCCCAGTGAGAGGCGTGCGGGAATCGCCGGGAGGACTTCTTCCTTCACCCCCGGGCCCTCGCCGTCGTCCTCCACCTGCACAGCGCCCTTCTTGGGCGGAATCGGGTCCGGCGGGACCAGGCAGGTGAGGTTGATGGGCACGCTCGTCTGCAGCGGCGTGTTCTTGTACAGATACGCCATCACCAGCTGCGGATCGGTGCCCTTCTTGATCTCGAGCACGATGCGCACCTCGGTGGTGCTCTCGTCGCGCACGTCCACCAGCGAGGCCAGCTTGCGGGCGATGATGATCTCGGCGATGCGCTCCACGAGGGCGCCGCGGACCACGCTGTAGGGCAGGGAGGTGAGGATGATCGCCGGGTTGCCGCCCTTGCGCTCTTCCACCTTGAACTCGCCGCGCAGGCGCAGGCTTCCGGAGCCGGTGTCGTAGGCCGCGGCCAGCTCGGCGCGGGATCCGAAGATCTGCCCGCCGGTGGGGAAATCCGGGCCCTTGACGTATTTCATCAGGGTCTTGGTGGGCAGGATCTCTTTGCCCGCGTCGATCTGTGCAATGCACGCATCGATCACTTCCCCCAGGTTGTGCGGCGGAATGCTGGTGGCCATGCCCACCGCGATGCCCTGCGAGCCGTTCACGAGCAGGTGCGGGAAGCGCGCCGGGAGGACGATGGGCTCCACCGCCTGGCCGTCGTAGTTCGGCCGCCACGCGACGGTGCGCTGCTCGAGCTCGCTCAGGAGCTCCACCGCGCCCGGAAGCAACTTGGCCTCGGTGTAGCGGTAGGCGGCGGCGCCGTCGCCGTCGGGAGAACCGAAGTTTCCTTGGCCGTCCACCAGCGGGAGGCGCATGACCCACGGCTGCGCGAGGCGCACCATGGCGTCGTAGATGGAGCTGTCGCCGTGGGGGTGGTACTTGCCCATGACGTCGCCGACGATCTTGGCGCTCTTGCGGTAGCGCGCGTCGGGGGTGAGCCCGAGGTCCCGCCACATGGTGAGCAGGATGCGCCGCTGCACCGGCTTCAGGCCATCGCGCACGTCGGGGAGCGCCCGCGAGGTGATGACCGAGAGCGCGTAGTTGAAGTACCGCGTGCGGGCTTCGAAGCTCAGCGA
>JABFRG010000544.1 GCA_013141295.1 Polyangiaceae bacterium | reverse complement strand
CCATGAAGGGCGTGAGATAGGCCACGGCCTTCTTCATGACGCGGGCCGACTTCACCACCTGCGGCAGGAACATCTTGCCGGAGCCGAAGAGATCGCCGACCACGCTCATGCCGTCCATGAGCGGACCTTCGATGACCAGGAGCGGCCTCCCCAACTTGGTGAGGGCCTCCTGGGTGTCGGCATCGATGTAGGCGTCGATGCCCTTCACCAGGGCGTGCGAGAGCCGCGACTCGACGGTGCCCTTGCGCCACTCCTCTTCGCGCTTCTCGGCCGCAGCGCCAGCGGCGCCGGCG
The DNA here is from genome assembly GCA_013141295.1 of Polyangiaceae bacterium. Taxonomy (GTDB): domain Bacteria; phylum Myxococcota_A; class Polyangia; order Polyangiales; family Polyangiaceae; genus JABFRG01. Next base: position 5,382 of record JABFRG010000544.1, on the reverse strand, counting down.
CTTGCCAGCTTGAGCTTCTCGCCGTGCTCCACCAGTCGCTCGGTGGCATCCGGGCGGCGATTGAGGAGCACGTCCTCCACCAGCTCGCGCAGGACCGGCTCGATCTCCTCGTACACCTCGAGCATGCCGGCGTTGACGATGCCCATATCCATGCCCGCGCGAATCGCGTGATACAGGAAGGCCGAGTGCATGGCTTCGCGGACCTGGTTGTTCCCGCGGAAGCTGAAGGAGACGTTGGAGACTCCGCCGCTCACCTTGGCGTGCGGAAGGTTGGCCTTGATCCACCGGGTGGCCTCGATGAAGTCCACGCCGTAGTTGTTGTGCTCCTCGATGCCGGTGGCCACGGTGAGCACGTTGGGGTCGAAGATGATGTCTTCCGGAGGGAAGCCCAGCTCGTCCACCAAGATGTGATAGGCGCGCTTGCAGATGCGAATCTTGTCTTCGTAGGTCGCCGCCTGGCCCTGCTCGTCGAAGGCCATGACCACCACCGCTGCGCCGTACTTCAGCACCGCACGCGCGCTCTCCCGGAACTTGTCCTCCCCTTCCTTGAGGGAGATGGAGTTCACGATGCCCTTGCCCTGAAGGCACTTGAGGCCGGCCTCGATGACCTCCCACTTGGAGGAGTCGACCATGAAGGGCACTTTGGCCACTTCCGGCTCCGAGCCGAGGAGCTGGAGGAAGCGGGTCATGGCGGAGACGCCGTCGATCATGCCCTCGTCCATGCAGATGTCGATGACGTTGGCGCCGTTCTCGACCTGCTGCCGGGCCACGCTCACCGCTTCTTCGAACTTGCCCTCCTTGATGAGCTTGGCGAACTTGGGCGACCCGGCGACGTTGGTGCGCTCGCCGATGATCATGTACACGCCCTCTTGCTGCACGAAGGGCTGCGAGCCGGAGAGGCGGAGCGGGCGCGAGGCGGGCTTGGTCGACACCTCGGGCACTGCTTCGGCGGAGGGCGCGGCGGCGGGGAATTGCGGCACCACGCGCGGGGGCAGGTGCTCCACCGCCTTGGCGATGGCGGCGATGTGCTCCGGCGTGTTGCCGCAGCAGCCGCCGGCGATGTTGATGAGACCGGCGGTGGCGAACTCGCCCAGGTAGCGGCCCATGTCCGGGGGCTCGAGGTCGAAGCCGGTGGGCGCCAGGGGGTTGGGCAATCCCGCGTTGGGATAACAGGATATCGCCGCCTGCGCGGTCTCCGACAGCTCCGCCAGGAACGGATACATGAGGTCGGGCCCGAGCGAGCAGTTGAGGCCCACCGAGATGGGGTGCACGTGCGAGACGGCGTTCCAGAAGGCAGGCGCGGTCTGCGCGGAGATCATGGTCTCGCCGCCGCGGCCCACCGCCGCCGAGATCATCACCGGCAGCTCGATGCCGTCCTTGTCGAACACCTCGCGAATGGCCACCAGGGCGGCCTTGGCGTTGAGCGAGTCGAAGATGGTCTCCACCAGGAGCACGTCGGAGCCGCCGGCGATGAGCGCGCGAATCTGCTGGATGTAGGCGGCCTTCACCTGATCGAAGGTGCACACGCGGAAGCCCGCGTCGTCGGCGTCGGGCGAGTTGGAGAGCGAGACCGTGAGGGGTCCGATGGCGCCGGCCACGAATCGCTGTTTGCCGTCGGCGGAGCCCACGCGATCGGCCCACTCGCGGCACTGCCGCGCCGACTGCTCGTTGATCTCCCAGGCGAGGTCATTGAGGAACTTGTCCTCGATGATCTTCTGGTAAAACTCCGGGTCCTTCCGGCCGCCGTGCTCCCGCGGATCGTCCACGAAGAACTCGCTCTGGGTGATGCTGGTGGCGCCGAAGGTGTTGGTCTCGACGATGTCGGCGCCGGCCTCGAGGAAGCGCCGGTGGATGTCGCCCATCATGGCCGGCTGGGTGAGCGAGAAGATGTCGCCGTTGTTCAGCAGGTCCTTCTTCGAGTCGCGGAAGCGCGTGCCCCGGATGTCCGCTTCCTTCATGTCGTAGGTGCGGATGGTGGTGCCGGTGGCGCCGTCGATGATGACGATGCGGTTCTGCAGGAGCTTCTGGAGAGGATGCAACGAAGAGGACATGTCAACCTACCTTGGCGCGCTTTTTCGGCGCTTTGCCGCTGCCCGGGCGCGCGGTGCGCGTTGGAAGAGCGAGCGTGGATTCGTGCGGCTTGTGCCCGATGGCCAATACCACCTGGAAGTGCGGTTTTTTCGATTCTCGACAGGCAACGTCGGAAAATTGGACGGTGAGCCCGGCGCCGCTCAGCAGGGTCCGGAGCTTGCGCGGGGAGAATCCGGCGTGGCGTTCGCCGTACGGCGCGGTGACGGCCCGATGCTCGTGGGCGTCGAGGGAGAGCACCACCAGGCGGCCGCCCGGTCTTAGCACCCGCGCGCACTCGGCGAGGGCTTGCTCGGCGCGCTCCGCATAGGTGAGCGTGTGGAAGACCACCACCGCGTCGAAGGACGCCGGGCGGAACGGGAGCGCGTGCACGTCGGCGAGGGTGGCCTCGGCGTGGGGGAACTGCGCGAGCCGGTCGCGCGCCGCAGCCACCATGCGGGGGCTCTGGTCCACGCAGGTGATGCGCTTGCAGTAGGGCGCCAGGAGCGCCGCAGCTGCGCCGTCGCCGGAGCCCACGTCGAGGACGTCGCCGAGGTCGAGAAGCGCCGCCATGCCGAGCGCCAGCGACTGCCAGGTGCGACCGGGCGAGTAGTGCCGTTCCATCTCGCCGGCGAAGGAGTCCGGCAAGCCGCCGCGGCGCTCGCTGTCGAGGTCCGCCAGCCGCTTCTGATCGCCGGAGAGCGTGGGATCGGCCGCGCTCGGGAGCTCGTCGAGGATGCCCTTGGCGGCGGCCGGCAGCGTGTCGAGGGCCAGCCCGTAGAACGCGTGTTGCCCTTCCCGACGGTCGCGCACGAACCCCGCTTCCCGGAGCCGCGCCAGGTGGGTCGAGACCCGCGACTGGGAGATGCCGGTGACCCGCACCAGATCGCCCACGCTCAGCTCGCGCCCGCGCAAGAGCGCGCAGAGCCGCATCCGGCTCTCGTCGCCGAGCACGTTCAGCGCGCCCACGTAGTGATGGAGGTTCATCGTATCCGCACATCTGTATTAGCGGATACATCCCCCGGAGACAAGCCGGGTGTTCACCGTTTCGTCACCGGGGTTTTGCTCGACCCCGGCGGGGCCCGCGCTATCCAGCAGGCTGGAAACGAAAGAGAGGGGGTGCCTTTTCATGTGGATCATCTTCGGCAACCGAACCCGCGCCAAGCCGGTGGAGGGCGGCCTGCGGGTCAAGCGCTACTGCGCCGAGTGCGAGGCCGCGACCACCTGGCAAGAGTGCGAGGTGAAGGATCGCGTCCACGTGTTCTTCGTGGATCTCTTCTCCATGAAGCAGCGGCGCCTGGTGTGCACCGACTGCGGGGAGGACGTCGACCTCGACGAGGCTCGCACGGCACCGAAGCCGAAGCCGGCGCCCCGCGCGCTCACGGCCAAGGAGGTGAAGGCGAAGAACGCCGATATCGAGGCCGAGCTCGCAGCGCTGAAGAAGCGGCTGAAGGGGTGAGGTTCGCCGCTACCTTCGGGTGCGGGGCGGCTTGGGCACGCGGGTCGGAGCGGCGGCGGTCATGGCGGCCAGATCGGGGCTCGATTTGCGGCGATCGCGGTGCTCGTCGACCTTCTCGCGAAGCTGGTGAAACTCGTCGCGGAGCGCGCGGAGCTCCTGATCGTCGAGCTCCTCCAGCTCGATGAAGTCGTTGCGGGCGTGCGAGGAGCGAATGAGCTCGTCGAGCTTGAGCCGCAGCGTGGCCGTGTCGCGGTTCTGGGTGTACTGGATGAGGAACACCATCAGGAAAGTGATGATGGTGGTGCTGGTGTTGATGACCAGCTGCCAGGTGTCGGAATAGTGGAAGAGCGGCCCGGTGGTGGCCCAGGCCACGATGACCACCACCGCGGTGGCGAAGGCCCAGGCGGAACCGACGGTCTCCGACGTCTTCTCGGCGAAGCGACGAAACAGGCCCTTGTTGCGGTGCGGTGCGGATTCGGTCATGGGGAGGACGCGAGAACCATAGTGAGTTTTCGAAGAAGCGCGATTTACGTTCGGTACAGCTTTACACTTTTCGCGTTCGCCGCGTCGTATCGCCAAGGAGTCCCACTTCATGCGCCCTTCCCTTTCGCACTTCTTCGGTTTTCTCGCGGCCGCAACGTTCGCTCTCGGCGCCCAGGGCTGCGCCGCCACGAGCCGTCCCGAGAGCCCCAAACCGCTCGACCTGGTTCTCGAGGAGGGCTCGGCCTACGTGCCCAACTCCGCCGTCACCCTCCCGCGCGAGTACTGGGTGGTGATCCGTTCGCCGGCCGGCGCGGCCTACATGTTTCCGCGCCCGGACGGACGACCCGAGCTCACGGCGGCCTGCGCCAAGAGCGACGCCTTCGCCACAGAGCTGCGCGACTACCGCTTGTGCGCGGCGGCGGCTTCTTCGGCCGACGTTTCCCGCGTGAACGCGCTCCCCATGGATCTCGCCATGCGCGTCTCGACGCGCCTCCACCAGACGCTGCGGTTTCGCCGGGAGGGCGACCACGTCGAGCCCTTCGCCTACAACACCGACGTGGTGGCGGTGTGCGAGCGGGACGCCGCCGCACGGAGCGGCTTTCTCAAGGCCCGCTGCGATCGCGAGCTTCGCGCACGAGATAGCGGCGACCGCACCGCCGAATTCCTCATGTGGACCGAAGCGGAGCTCACCGAGCTGCCGGCGCGCCTCAACGCGCTCTACGGCATCGCCAACTGACTATTCGAGGTGAAAGCCGACGCCCACGCCGAAGCCCGCTTCGCGCACGCCGTCGTTGACGCGGTTGAGGAACACGTCGGCTTTCACGTCGACCAGCTTGTGCACCGAGTACCCAGCGCCCACGCCCAGCGGAATATCGACCTCGCGGCCCTTGATGTTGTTGATGCGAATGCCGGTGAGCGGCCCCACGAAGAACGCGTCGCTCACCTGGAACCAGGCGCGCACCGGGACGCTGAACGACACGTAGTTGATGGCCGAGCCGTCGGCCCGTGATTGCCCGGTGAAGGTGAGGGGCACGAAGAGCCCGGTGTCGAGGCGCAAGATCGAGACCGGATGCACCCACACCGGGACCCCGAGCATCACCGTGGTTCCGTTGTCGACCGGCAGGAGCAGACGCCCCTCCAGCGCGAGCTGGATCGGTCCCTTCTCGAGGAGCTTGGCGCGCACCCGCAGCTCCGGATTGGCGAAGTGCTTGAAGCCCAGCGCCAGGTACGTCTCGCGATCTCCAGGCCGCGCGTAATAGTCGGCGCGCGCCAGATCGGAGTCGTCGCTGACGCGAAGGCCCACCCGCAGCCCCACGTCGACGAAGCGCTTGATGCCCACCACCGCTTCGAGATTGAAACCCACGCCGTTGGCG
>JABFRG010001128.1 GCA_013141295.1 Polyangiaceae bacterium | reverse complement strand
CCGGAGCACGAAGGCCACGCACAGGAGCGTGTACGCGGCGAGGCCCATGCCCGCGGCCGTGAGCGCCCCGCGCTGCCCGATGAGCACCGAGCCCACGAGCGCCGAGAGCGCGTAGAACGAGGTCGCGCCGCTGGTGGGGCCACCGGAGACGTACACGAAAGCCGACCAGGTCACCTGGTCGAGGAGAATCTGCCCGAGCGCCAGCTGCTCCAGGTTCTTGCCGCGGCGGAGGAGCGCCGCGTACACCGCCGCCAGCGTGAACCCGATGCCGAAGGTCCAGAAGATGACCCGTTGGCTCTGCTCGTAGCGGAACAGGCTGTCGCGCAGGTAGAACACCGTGGTGGCGCCGAACAGCGCCAGGAGCAGCGCGAGTCGCAGGCCGGTGATCCATGCGAGGCGCGTGGCGAGGCCCGAAGGGGCCCGCGCAGCGAGGACGCCGAGCTTCATGGGCGCCGCCCCGGCCCCACGCTATTCGGCCTTGATGTTGCCCGCGAGCGAGAAGATCGGCAGGTACATGGCGATGAGCACCACACCGACGGTGCCGCCGATGGTGACCATCATGAAAGGCTCGATGAGGCTGGTGAGGGAGGCCACCGCGACGTCCACTTCGTCCTCGTAGAAGTCGGCAATCTTGTTGAGCATCTGGTCCATCTGACCGGTTTGCTCACCGACGCCCACCATCTGCACGACCATCGCGGGGAACACGTTGGTCTCCATGAGCGGGCCAGCGACGTTCTTGCCCTCGGCCACTTTGGCCCGGGTGTACATGATGGCTTCTTCGATGATGACGTTGCCGGCCGTCTTGGCGACGATTTCGAGGGCGTCGAGGATGGGAACGCCGGAGCCGAGGAGCGTGCCGAGGGTACGCGTGAAGCGGGCCACGGCGATCTTGCGCAAAACGTCGCCGATGATGGGAATCTTCAGCGAGATGCGGTGGATGAACTTCTTGCCCTTGGGTCGCCTGTAGAGCGCGATGACGCCCACGATGATGCCCACCATCGACAGGAACACGATAAGGATGTGGTGCACGAAGAACTGCGAGACGGCCATGACGCCCAGCGTGAGCGCGGGGAGCTCGTTCTTGGCGCCCATGTCCTTGAAGATGGTCTGGAACGACGGGATGACCCAGCCGAGGAGGATGGAGAGCACGCCGATGAAGACCACGACAACCACCGACGGGTACACCATGGCGCCGCGGACCTGCCGGGCGAGCTTCATGGCCTTCTCGTGATACACCGCGAGGCGCGAGAGGATGGTGTCGAGGATACCGCCCACCTCGCCGGCCTGAACCAGGTTGGTGTAGAGGTGGTCGAACACGCGCGGGTGGCGGCGCAGCGAATCGCTGAAGGTGGCGCCGCTCTCGACGCTGTTCTTCACGTCGCGGAGGATGACCGCGAAGCGCTTGTTCTGGGTCTGCCCCTGGAGAATGTCGAGGCACTGGACGATGGGCAGACCGGCGTCGATCATCGTGGCGAAGAGGCGCGTGAAGGTCACGAGGTCCTTGCCGCTGACGCCGCTGCCGATGTTGATGTTGAAGGCCTTGCTCTTCTTCTTCACCTTCACGGGCGTGAGCTGCTGCGCCCGCAGACGCATCTGGACGCCGGCCTCGTCGTCGGCCTCCATGAGACCACGCCGGAGCTCTCCGGTTCGTGCGCGCGCTTCGTAAACCCATTCCGCCATCGTTTCCAAATTCTACGGGGTTTTGTCGGCGGTGGTCAAAAGATGTTGGCCACCTGCCCCTTTCCGGCACACGTTCAGGCGAAAGCAGGCGAAAGGTGCGAGGCGTGCAGAGGTTTCGAGACGCGGGCGAGGTGAGCCGTTGGGTGGTGGAGCAGGGGGGCGCGCCGTCGGTGGCCGCCGGCTACCGGAGCGGCGAGGCGGCGGGAACCGGAGGCGAGGTCGGGCGCGTCTTCGATCTCGCCAGCATCACCAAGTCGATGACCGCGGTGGCCTTCGCTCGGAGCGGCCTCGACCGCCGGGCGCCCCTCGCCCACTACTTGCCCGAGCTCGCCGGGACGCACGTGGCGGAGGCGCCGCTGGAGCTCCTGCTCGCGCATCGGGCCGGCATGGAGGCTCATGTGGCGCTCTTCGAGCCGATCCTGCGGGACGAGCCGTTCGACCCGGAGATCGCCCTGCGCACGGCGGCGGATGCGGTGCGCCCGGAGCTCCGCGGTGCGCCGCTGCCGCCGGAGGGGCACCCGCCGGTGTACAGCGACATGGGCTACGCGCTCGCCGGTGTGGCCATGGCGCGGGCGCTGGGGCTGACCGACGCCGGCGCCGCCATCGAGAAGCTGGTGGTCGCTCCGCTCTCCGGTGGTCATCGAAGCGCGTGGGCGCTGGGGACGGCCCGGGCGCTCGGGGCGGTCGACTACGTGCCCACCGAGATCGTCCCGTTTCGCGGCGGCGAGGTGCGGGGCCTGGTGCACGACGAGAACGCCTGGGCCCTCACCGGCGATGGCGGATCCGGCCACGCAGGCATCTTCGGCACGGTGGCCGCGGTGCTCGACTTCGGCCAAGCGGTGCTCGACGCCCTCCGCGGTGACGGTCCGCTGTCGGGCTTCGACCTCGGATGGCTGGTGCGGGAGCGCCCGGGCGGTACCCTGCGCGCCGGCTTCGACGGCAAGAGCGAGTCGGGCTCCAGCGTGGGGGCGGTCATGGGGCCGCGCACCTTCGGGCACCTGGGCTTCACCGGCACCAGCCTGTGGATGGACCCGGATGCCGACGTCCTGGTGGCGCTGCTGACCAACCGCGTGCATCCTACACGTGACAACGGGCGCCTGCGGGAGCTGCGACCGGAAGCCCACGACGCGCTGGCCCGTCTCGCGCAAGACCACACACACCCGTGAAATGACGGGCGTTCTTCTGCTACGCTGCGGTCCATGAGCCAGACGGCCCTCGCGCGCGTTCCCGCGAAGAAGGCGGCTTCGGTACCGCCGAAGCTGAACTTCCGTGCGCCCGGCATCGACAGCTTCCGGTTCATCCGCGCCTACGCCACCACCTTCCTGGTCATCGGCAGCTACGTGTGGATCGGTCTGCGCGCTCGGGTCTTCGGGCAGGACTACCGGGCCGCGCGCATCGCGGCCATCCACAAGCGGAACGCGGTTCGCGTGGAGAAGACGATTCTCCGGCTGCAGGGCCTGTTCATCAAGGTGGGGCAGCTGCTGTCGATCCTCGCCAACTTCGTCCCCCAGGACTTTCGCGAAGGGCTGGAGGGGCTGCAGGACCAGGTGCCTCCGCGCCCCTACGCGGAGATCGAGAAGACCCTGCGCGAGGAGCTCGGGCGCAAGGTCGACGACTTCTTCGTGGACTTCGATCACACGCCCATCGCCAGCGCGTCTCTCGGGCAGGTGCACGAGGCAAAGCTGGTGGACGGCACCCGCGTCGCGGTGAAGATCCAGCATCACGACATCGATCGCATCGTGCGCCTCGATCTACGGACCATCCGGCAGCTCATGCGCATCGTGCAGTGGTTCGTGCCGATTCAGGGGCTCGACGCCTACTACCACCAGATCAAGGACCTCTTGCGGCAGGAGCTCGACTTCGAGCTCGAGGCCGACAACATCGAGACCATCGCCAAGAACTTCGAGGGCGACCCTCGGGTGCGGTTTCCGGTTCCGGTGCGCGAGCTCTCCACCAAGAAGGTGCTCACGGCGACCTTCGTGGAGGGCAAGAAGATCGGCGACGTGGCCGGCCTCGAGGAGCTGAAGGTCGATCGCAAGGACCTGGCGAATCGCCTGGTTCGTGCCTTCTGTCAGATGATCTTCAAGGACGGCGTGTACCACGCCGATCCGCACCCCGGTAACCTCCTGGTGGACCCGGAGGGCAACATCGTCCTCCTGGATTTCGGCGCGGTGGCAACCCTCTCCACCTCGATGCGCGAGGGCATTCCGGAGTTCCTGGAAGGCGTCATTCGTCGCGATACCGATCGCCTGATGAAGGCGCTGCGCAAGATGGGCTTCATCTCGCGCACGTCGGACACCGGCATGAGCGAGAAGATCATCGACTACTTCCACCAGAAGTTCCAGGAGGAGGTGAAGATCGAGAGCTTCAACCTCAAGGACATCAAGATCGATCCCCAACGGGGCTTCGAGAACCTCCTGGATCTCCGGAAGATGAACGTCGGGCTCAAGGAGCTCTCGACCACCTTCCACGTGCCGCGCGACTGGGTGCTGCTCGAGCGCACCATCCTCCTGGTCTACGGGTGCTGTTCCATCCTCGATCCGGAGCTCAATCCGATGGGCATCATCCAGCCCTACCTGCAGGAGTTCGTCCTCGGAAACAGGGATTTTACACAGATTGCCATCGACACCGTGCGCGAGATGGCGGTCGACGCCATCACCCTGCCGGAGGACCTGAAGAAATTCCTGACCCGCGCGGTGCGCGGCGAGCTGGAGATGAAGGTCACCGGCGTGCAGGAGGGCGCCCGGACCATCTACACGGTGGGGCGGCAGCTCATGTACACGGCGGTGGCCATCGCCGGCGGGGCCGGCGCCCTCTCGCTGCACTACCACGGCGAGGATCACCTGGCGCGCTGGCCATTCGGCTTCGCGGTGGGGGCGGCGTGCCTGCTGGTGCTCTCGTCGCTCTTCGGTCGCCCGCGCCGCAGGTAACCTTGCTCAATCGATCGCGACGTTGAAGAGCGGGAGGGCCGGCGTGAGGCCGTTCTTCGCCACGTTGAGGAGGCCGATCTGCAGGCCAGCGAGCTTCTCGGTGTGGTTGACCAGGCCGATCTGCAAGCCGTGGACGTCTTCGGCGTGGTTGACCACGCCGACCTGAACGCCCTCGAGGCGCTCCTTGACGAAGTTGAGCCCGCCCAGCTGCGAACCCGCCACGCGCTCCTGGAAGTTGACGGTGCCCACCTGGGCCATCCCTTCGAACTTGTCGCCGGTGTTGAAGAGGCCCAGGGCGAGCGCCCCTTCGAAGTCTTCGGCCTCGTTGTAGAGCCCGATCTGCGCGCCTCCTTGGAAGGTGCCCTTGACCACGTTGCCGAGGCCCAGCTGGAAGCCGCCGGTGAAGCGCTTTTCGTTGCCGGTGACGAAGTTCACCCCACCCACCTGGGCGAAGCCCATGAACTTGCCAGTGCCGTTTCCGAGGCCGACCTGCATGATTCCGGTGAAGCCGCGCTCGGCGAAGTTCACGACGCCGACCTGAAGACCGCCCGCGACCTCCCGCTCGTTGAGGTTGACCACGCCGGCCTGGAGGCCGAATAGCCCACCCTTCGTGGTGGTGTTGAGGGCGCCAACCTGGGCGAAGGCGGTGAGCTGGTCGGCCCGGTTGTAGACGCCTACCTGACCGATGCCCGTGAATTCATCTGTATGATGCACGCAGCCCAGCTGCAGGCCACCGATGAAGTGCTCGGTCGTGGACTTGCCGAGGGTGAAGTCGAGGGCGCCGCGGAAGCGCTTGCTGTCATGGGTGCCGAAGGTGAAGGCCACGCCGCCGGTGAAGTCATCGCTCTCGTTGCCGACGAAGCCGAGCTGCAGCGCGCCGGCGAACCGCTTGGGGGAGTTGAAGGGGGCGAGCTGCACCAAGCCGTTGAACTCCTCGGTCTCGTTCTCGATCACGGAGAGCTCCAGCACGCCGTAGAAGCGTTCCGCGTGGGAGTGGCCGAAGTCGAGGTCGAAGAGGCCGGCCACGGTGCCCGAACGGCTGTCGAGGCCGATGTGCGCGCCGTAGGC
>JABFRG010000509.1 GCA_013141295.1 Polyangiaceae bacterium | reverse complement strand
TGCACGCTGAGGTTCGTCCGGGCGGCACGAAGCCGCCCGGACGAACCTCAGCGTGCACCGGCGTTTGCCAGCCGATGAGGAGCTTGCGCAGGCTGGGGGTCAGCGCTTTCTCGAGCTCCGCCGGGTCTGCGGCGAAGGTGCCGAACACGCGATCGAACACGGCATCGCCGGTCATCCGCCGCGGGTATCCGATGAGGTCGAAGGGCTCACCGAAGATGCCGCCCATGTCCGAGGTGGTGGCGGCCTTTCCCTGGAGCCGCGAGTCCTGGACGATGGCAATCCAGCACCGGGCCTCGGTTTCCACCGGCGGACCCCCGGTGGGCGAAGGGGTCGGTGGCCCCGCCACCGTCATGCGTGCGATGGAGATGGACCCCGCCTCGCCGGTGGCCTGGAGGGCGTGCGCGTAGCCGATGGCGACGCGCAGGGTGGTGTAGGGCTCCCACGCGCGAAGCCAACGTTCATCGGCGTCGGGTTCGTAGCGCAGGCCCGTTCGTGCAGCGAAGGACTCGATCCAGGGTACCGGTTCCGCGTAGCCCATCGGTCACATCGTCGGCGGAGCCGCGTGCGGCATCTGCTCGCCCTTGCCTTGGCGCTCTTTCATCTCGTACTTGCTCGGGCACTTGGCCAGCACGTTGGTGGCCTCGAAGCTGTTGTCGGCGAGGAGCTTGCCCTCGACGGTGACGCCCACGTCCATGTTGGGCACGTCGCGGAAGGTATCGGGAACCACGCACTGCGCGAAGCGCACCGGGATGGTGGTGCCGTTCTTCTCGATGGTGAAGCGGTACTCGCAGGGGCTCTCGCGCTTGACCAGCGAGCCGTGCACCAGGTTGCCTTCGGCGCGCACCGGTTTGCCGGCGAACTTGGTCTTCTCGCGGATGAGCTCGTCCACGCTCTTGGCGTAGATGCTGTTGTCCTTCATCCCGCCGAGCACCAGCGCCACCACCGCGGCGCCGCCGGCCACCAGCGCGCTCACGATGAGGATGCCGTGCCGCGACTTGGTCGTGGTGCGCGCCGCATCTTCGTCGGACCTTCGCCGCGTCTTGACCGCCATGCCTTCGGCATCGGGGTCGCCAGACGTACCGACCGGATCGTTGGGACCGGGTTCATCGCTCATGGGGCCAGCGTAGCACTGCCCGAGGGCGCGTCACAGGTGCCGCGGGAAGGCGGCAAATTAAGCGCCGCTAGCTGGCCTTGAGGAACGGCTCCCATTCCTTGAACTTGGCGTCGGCGCCCAGGAGGATCTGTGCGACGGCCGACCACTTGGGCTGAAAGGGCCGGCGCTTCAGGCGCATGTTCGCTTCGTCCGGCGTGTGCCACCCCTTGCGGAGGTTGCAGGCGCGGCACGAGGTCACCAGGTTCTCCCAGGAGTCCTTTCCGCCGCGGGAGCGCGGAAGCACGTGATCGATGTTCAGGTCGCTCTTGTGGGAGGGCTTCTTGCCGCAATACTGGCATTCGTGCGCGTCGCGGAACATGAGGTTCCGGCGGGTGAGGCGCACCGTCAGCCGAGGCTGGCGATCGTAGTGGTGCAGGTGGACCACACGCGGCACGCGAATGGCGCCGGCTACGATGGGGACGGCGTCGTCGCCCTCGCGGATCGGCTGGTCGCGCCATAAGTCGAAGTCGTAGGACTCGCCGGCCTCGTCGATGGCCGTGGCCGCCCCGCCGTAGAGAAGCACCATCGCTCGCTTGGCCGTGGTGAGTTGAACCGGCGCGAAATGGCGATTGAGAACCAGGACAGGCAACGACAAGACGTCTGACACGACACCTTCAGTGTAGCCACGGGTTGGCGCCCGTCAAAGGCACGCCCCACACGGGTGCGCCCATCTGCCTACATCCGGGCGATCTCCCCGCGCGCAGCGGTGTCGATCAGCGGCTCGCCGGCTTCACCACGCCGTCCTGGCAGGAGCCCCAGGGCACCCAGCTTCCGCTGGTGCACACGAACAGGTCCTCGCATTCGCAACACCCGCTGGGGCAGATCAGCGCATCGAGCAACGCGCAATCCGGCAACTGTAGCGGCGCACACCCGGGGCCGCCGCCTGCGCCCGGCGGCGCGTCGATGCCGGTGACGTCGCGCACCGAGGTCTCGCGGATGCCTGCATCCTGCACCGATGCCTCGGAGGCCGGACAGCTCCGGGAGAACACCCAGCTGTGGTCGGCTTTGCACGTGTACACGGAGGCGCACGTCAGGTCGACGCACGGGTCGGTGCCGGCCTTGGCCGCGCAGCCCCCGGCGGGGATGTTCTTGCAGGTGGAGGTGTCGATGAACTCGCCCTCGCAAGCCACCACCAGGAGGCCAGGCCCGAGGACGAGGGCGACGAAGAACGACCGGCGGAGCGACATCGGCGGATGGATTAGCACTGCGCCGCCCTGGCGGCGGTGGCTCCGTCGTGAATTTTTCGATAGCCGGGCGTGGTTTACGTTTCCGGGCGCCTCTGATTACATGCGGCTCATGGTTCGCCCCGTCGCGCTGCTGGTCCTCGGTCTGACTCCCGTGCTCTTCGTTGCCTGCGGAGGCGGCAAGCCCGCGGAAGCGCCGGCGGGTGGCGCTTCCACGAGCGCACCCTCGGCCTCGGCCTCGTCGCCCACCACCACCACCGACCTCCCGGACGCCGGTGCGGGCACCAAGCTCGAGGCGAGCGGCACCGCGTCCGCAGCCTCCACCGCCCCGACCCCCTTTCCCGGTGACGGTGGCTCCCGCAGCGCCGGCGAACCGGGGCGCTCCAAGGACGACATTCGCAACATCGTGAACGACCGCCGCCCCGAGGCCCGCGCTTGCTACGACGCGGCGCTCAAGTCTCACCCGGGCATCCAGGGCAACATCGTCATCAAGTGGGTCATCGACCCCAAGGGCAACGTCACCGACATCTCGGTCGACCCCAGCGGCACCACCATTCACGAAGAGTCGGTGGGCACCTGCATCATCGGCGTCATCAAGAAGATCAAGTTCAACGAGAGCGCCAAGCGCCTCGAGACGCACGCCACCTATCCGTTCAACTTCAAGCCCGGCTCGGTCCAGGCGCAGTAGCATTCTGTCTGCGACTCCGGTGGGGGGCGTGGCTCTCCCCCAGGTAGGGCAGCTTGCCCACGGAGGACTCATGACTTTTTCTTACCTGCGGCCCTTGGCGGTCGCCGGCTGCCTGGCGCTCGCCGCCTGCGGTGGCCCCGCGAACTACGCGAAGAGCGCATTCGGAACCGAGGGCGGCTACAGCCTCAAGAACGCGCACGCGACCCCGCCGAGCTTGATGGTGGCGCGCAAGATCGAACGGCCGCTCTTCATCGTGCTCGACCCGAGCAAGGTGAAGGACACCTGGACCCTCGAAACCAGCGCATGCGCCACCACCACCGACGGTTGCGAGACCTTCAAGCTGTTCGACGTGCACCAGTTCGTTCGCAGAGACCTCAAGGCGGCTCTGGAGCACTACTTCACCAGCGTGACCGTGGTGGATTCCAGCAAGGCGCTCCCGTCCACGCCGCACGTCGTGGGCGACGTGAAGATCGACCAGATCAAGCTCCACGCGCTCTCGCGCGGCATGCTCACCTATCAGATCATCCAGATGACCTGGGGCTTCGGGCTGCGCCCCAGCGACAAGGCGGACTACACGTACTCGTTCGCGGGCACCGCCGAGAGCAAGGACTCGTACCCCACGTTCGAGGCGGGCTGCGCCCAGGTCATCGAGGACGCGATGCCCGCGATGCTCAAGAAGTGGGCCGAAGGCGGCGGCATCGAGGCCCTCCGCGACGTTGCTGCCAAGTAGTCGTCAGGGCGGGTCGATGCCCACCAGCCAGCCCCAGGCGGTCCAACCCTGGAACCAGCCGCCGAGCTGGGCCTCGAAGTCGGCGGCGTCCATGGAGAGCTCGCGCTGCGTGTGCTCGCAGGCCTCGCCGAGGGGCATGCCGGCACGCAGCTTCTCGAGGATGACGCTCTGCGGCTCGCCCAGCACCATGTACTCGAGGGCGGTCTTGCCCCGCGCCACCGCCAGGTGGGTGGGCTTGCGCTCCGGCACCTCGGCGTTTCCGCCGGTGCGTGCGGCGGCCCGGTAAAGGTGCGCCTCGGAGCCCAGGTGGAGGATGCGAAACGCCGGTGAGAGGCGGATCGTCGAAAGGGGCCAGGCGGCCTCCGGCACGTTGGCGAGCATCGCCGGATCGAAGGGTCGCGCGTCCGGCGCGTCGAACAGGAACACGAAAGCCTGCTCCACCGCCACCAGGTCCACCAGGAACGGGTCGCTCGACCAAGGGGCCGCGCTGCGCACGAATTCGGGCATGGCATCGCCCAGCCGCTGCAGCGAGAAGTGTCGCGGCGGGTGCTCGTCGAGGTAGGCGCGCACCAGCACCTGGAAGCGCTCTTTGCCCAGGAGATGCTCCACCGCCACGAAGTCTTCTTGCAGCGAGGCCAGGTGCCGGAACCAGAACTGCTCCCGGTACACGTCGAGCTGCTCCACCGCCGAGAGGCGTGCGCCATCGGTCACCGAGGTCGCCGCGAACGCGAGGTGCTCTTGGGTCTCCTCCGCGCCCGGCGTCGTGAGCGCCGTGCCGCTGCGAATGGCGTCGCCGAAACGTCGCTGGATCTCGAAGAGTGAGCTCACGGTTGCACCTTCACCGTCGCCGGGCTGGCCGCCAGCACCTCGCGCCGGAGCCCGCGAGCCCGTGCCGCCTCTTGCGAGAGCACCTCCCAGGCCGGGATGTTCTCGTCCCACTCGACGAGCGTCGAGACGGCGCCGAAGCGCCCTACCGCCCGGCGGTACAGGTCCCAGACCGGGTCGCACACGTGGTCGCTGTGGGTATCGAGAATGTACTTTCCCATGTCGGTGTGACCTGCGAGGTGCATCTGCACCACCCGGTGGGCCGGCACGTAGTCCACGTAGGTGGCGGCGTCGAAGCCGTGGTTTCGCGCGCTCACGTAGGCGTTGTTCACGTCGAAGAGCAGCCCGCAGTCGGCGCGCTCGGCCACCTCGGTGAGGAATGCCCACTCGGGCATGGTGCTCTCGCGATACGTGAGGTAGCTCGACACGTTCTCCAGGGCGAACGGGCGACCGATTGCATCTTGCACCTGTTTGATACGGTCGGCCACGTGGGCCACGGCGGCCTGGGTCATGGGCATGGGCAACAGATCGTGGAGATCCATGCCGTCGACCCGGCCCCAGCAGAGGTGGTCGGAGAACCATGGCGGCGCGATGCGATCGACCAGCGCGCGCAGGCGCCGGAGGTAGTCGGCGCTGGGCGGCTCCACCGACCCCAGGGCCAGCGAAACGCCGTGGGGAATCACGCGGTACGCGTGGCGCAGCTTGTCGAGCTGCTCGAGCGCGCGGCCGCCGTCGCCCAGGAAGTTCTCGCTGATGATCTCGAACCAGTCCATGGCCGGCGTTTCGCCGAAGATGGTCTCGTAGTGCGGCACCCGCGCGCCCACGCCCACGCCGAGATCCACGATGCCGTGTCGCTCTCGAAATCCCATTGTCTGCTCCCATACCGGACAAAAAGATGCCGCGCCACACGCGCACGTCGGGGGCTCGATGCTCCCCGACGGTGCTCGCAGGTGGCGCGGCGCAGTCAGCTGCCTTTGCGCGAAATTACTTCGCGGTCGAGCTGGTCGCGGCCCCCGCGACGACCGCGGCGCCCGCGAGCATTCCCACCACCGCAGCGGACGCCATTGTGCTCGAGGACGCAAAGCCCTCGCGATTTGTT
>JABFRG010000686.1 GCA_013141295.1 Polyangiaceae bacterium | reverse complement strand
ACTTCGTCCCTGTCGTGGGCTGGCTCGACGACGTGGGCGTCGGTGCCATCGCGCTCGCCTTCCTCGGCAGCGTCCTGGGCAAGTACCGCGCGGGCGGCGCCGACGTGCTCGATGGCGGCGCGCCGGTCCCGGTGCGTGCACGCCGCCGATGAGCCCTACTTGCCGATGAGCATCTTGAGCACGAAGTCGATCTTGCCGCCGTAGGGCGGACGCATGAGACCGGTGGCGTTGAGCCGGCTCTGGTACACGACGGGCTTCATCTTCGACATGGCGAGGAAGCCCTCGTGCCCGTGGTAGTGCCCGAGGCCGCTGGGACCCACGCCGCCGAACGGCAGCGAGTCCTGGGCGATGTGAATCATCGTCTCGTTGACGGTCACGCCGCCGGCGACGGTCTCGTCGACGATGCGCCGCACATTGGCGTCGTCGTGATCGAACACGTAGAGCGCGAGCGGGCGCGGGTGATCGTTCACGTAGTCGATGGCTTCGTCGAGGGAGTCGTAGGTGCGAAGCGGGAGGACCGGTCCGAAGATCTCCTCCTGCATGACGGTCATGTCGTCCTTCGGGTGGAGCACCAGCACCGGCGCCATCTTGCGCGTGTCGGCGTCGAAGTCTTCCTTCGCGGGGTTCAGCTCCGCGAGCTTCCCGCCCTTCCCTTCGGCATCCTCCAGGTGGGCCTTGAGCCGCGCGATGTGCCGATCACTGATGATCGATGTGTAGTCGTCGTTGCCGACCAGCTTCGGATACATGCGCGCGATGGCCGCGCGGCACGCCTCCACGAACGCGTCGGCCTTCCCCTTGGGAAGGAGCACGTAGTCCGGCGCGATGCAGGTTTGCCCGGCGTTGAGGAGCTTGCCGTGGAGGATGCGCTCTGCGGCCACCTCGATGGGAAAGCCCGGGCCCACGATGACCGGCGATTTCCCGCCCAGCTCCAGGGTGACCGGCGTGAGGTTCTCGGCCGCCGCCTTCATGACCAGCTTGCCCACCTGGGTGGAGCCGGTGAAGATCAGGTGGTCGAAGGGTAGCCGTGAGAAGTCTTGCCCCACGCGCGGACCACCGGTGACCACCGCCACCTCGTCGTGCGCGAAGGTGTCGGACACCAGGCGCTTGAGGAGCGCCGCGGTCTCCGGCACGAACTCGCTGGGCTTGATGATGGCCCGATTGCCAGCGGCAAGGGCGCCCACCAGCGGCGCCAACGCCAGCTGCAGCGGGTAGTTCCACGGAGAGATGATGCCGACCACGCCCAGCGGCTGCGCCACCAGCTCGGCGCGCGCGGGGAAGAACGTGAAGTTCACGTCGCGCTCTTCCGGCGCCATCCACTCGGCCAGGTGCTCACGCGCGTACTTGAGCGTCGAGAGCGTGATGAAGACCTCGGCGAGGAGCGTCTCGTGCTTGGAGCGATGGCCGAAGTCGGCGGAGACGGCGCGGCAGATCGCGTCCTTGTTGCGGAGGAGCGTCTGCTCGAGCTTGTCGAGCTGCGCCACGCGGGCCTCGAGCGGCTTCGCCACGCGCTCCTTGCGCGCGGCTGCGTGCATCTTCTTCAGGGTCGCAAGCATCTCCTCGTAGGAGGGATCTTCGTCGTGCGCGAGGGTGACTGCCGTGGCCATGAGGAACCTCCAACGAGGACGTTAGCCAAATTGGGGTGCCCCGTCACCCGCCGCGGCGCCGCAGGCACGATTCCGGGGCGTCGAGGGCGCCCCGAAGGCCTTCGCCGGAGAGCGACCGGGCCGAAATATGAGTGCACAGTGCACGCGCCATCGTCAAAACATTGACACTTGCCGCGGAGATCCAGGGGCGAATTCGACTCAAGAGCGCCCGCCGGATGCCGTCCCCTGGAGGGAGAGGGGGAGCCTCGTTCGAGCGCAGCTCGGTCGCCCCCCGAGAGAGCCCAATCATGAGCCTTCCGACGTATCGACCCGCGCCGATCGTGCGCCTCGTATTCCTCACACTGCTGCTGTGGGCCATCGTGGCCTGCGCAAACGACAAGGCGCAGCCAAGCGCCAAGCTCGGGGCCACCAAGCAGGCGGTGTGGAGCAACGGCGACTTCGAGAGCGATGGCATCGGCACGTCGCCGCCCACCGGGTGGACGTTGAATACGTACATGAACCCCGGGATCACCGATACCCGGCCCAGCGTGCAGACGCTCGCGAGCCTGAACCTGGCCGCCGGCGGCTCCGCAGCCAGCTCCGTGGTGGGCGGCGCACCCGAGACGCAGACCGACCCCGACGTCGGTGCCGGCGGCACCCTTCGGTATCCGAAATACGGGCAACGCGCGGCGATCATCAACCGTAGCGCAAGCGTGACCGGCACCGGTCGAAACACCAACGCGCTCCAGCAGACGATGACCGTGAGCCTCGGCGACGTAGACCCCACCGACAACAAGGTGCACGTTCGCTTCGCCATCGCCCCGGTGCTGGAGAACCCGAGCCACTCGTACACGTCGCAGCCGTACTACTACGTTCGGCTGCAGAACCTCACCACCGGCGTCCCGCTCTATCAGGACTTCAACGCCAGCGGCCAGCCGGGCGTTCCGTGGAAGAACTTCACCGACACCAGTGGACAGGCTGCGCAGTACACGGATTGGCAGCTGGTGGACGTCTCCCCCGGCAACACCGTGCTCTCGGTGGGCGACCAGGTCGAGCTCACGGTCATCGCCGCAGGGTGCAGCGCGGGCGGTCACTGGGGTCGCGTCTACGTCGACTCCGTCGGCTCGGGCATCCCGGGCCTGTACACGTGGGGCACGGGCCCGCAGCTGGTGAACGACGGGGCCGACATCACGTACACGCTCAACTACAAGAACGGCGGCACCACGACCACCACGGGCACCACCCTGGACTTCGCGACGCCGCCGAGCACGGTATTCAAGTCGGTGAGCCTTGGCGCAGCCTGCAGCGCGCCCACGGTGGGAGCCACCGGTACCGTCTCTTGCCCGGTGGGTACCTTGGCCAACGGCTCCACGGGCTCGTTCACCGTCACGGTGACCGTCCCGTCGGGTACCGCCAACGGCACGCTCATCACCAACGGCAACTACTCCATCTACGCGTCGGGCGTGTCGGCGCTGGTGGGTCCGAAGGTTCAGACGACCGTCACCTCCGGCGCCCAGTACGCCAACGTGGGCATCACGAAGACCGACGGGCTCGCGGCTGCCGCATGGGGCCAGGCCATCACCTACACGATCGCGGCTTTCAACGCGGGCCCGCTCGCGGCGTCGACGGTGACCATCGCCGACACCATGCCGGCGCAGCTCACCGGTGTGACCTGGACTTGCGCCAGCGCGGGCGGCGCCAGCTGCACCGCGGCCGGTAGCGGTAGCATCAACGACGGGGCGGTGTCGATCCCCGTGGGCGGAACGGTGACCTACACGGTCAACGCCAACGTCGTAGCGGGCACCGGGAGCGCCACCATGGTCAACACCGCCACGGCCACCGTGGGGGGTGGGCGCACCGATCCGGACACCACCGACAACGCCGCGGTCGACAGCGACAACATCGGCACGCTCCGCACCCTCACGCTCTCCAAGACCGGTAGCACCAGCGCCGGTTCCGTGAGCTCGGTGCCGGCGTCCATTTCCTGTGGTACCGCGTGCGCCAGCGCCAGTGGCGACTTCCTCGACGGCTCGCAGGTGGTGCTCACCGCCGCGCCGGTCGCCGGAGCGACGTTCAATGGCTGGGGCGGCGCATGCAGCGGCACCGCGACGACGTGCACCGTGACGATGGCCGGCGCGCAAAGCGTGACCGCGTCCTTCACCGGCGCGCCGAGTGCGTTCGCCATCTCCGGCGGCGGTTCCCAGTCGACCGCCACCGGTACGGCCTTCGGATCACCGCTCTCGATCCTGGTCACCGATAGCGGGGGCAACGGCGTTCCCGGTGTGACCGTGTCCTTCGGGACGCCGGGCGCCGGCGCGTCGGCCACGCTCAGCGGGTCGACGGCGACCACCAACAGCGCGGGCGTGGCCAGCGTCACGGCCACTGCCAACGGCACCGCGGGCAGCTACAGCGTGACCGCGACCGTCTCCGGCATCGCGGGGTCCCAGAGCTTCGCGCTCACCAACGTCGGCGTGCCGGCGTCGATCGCCGTCTCCGCGGGCAGTGGGCAGACCACCACCGTCACGACCGCCTTCGCGGGCAGCCTCCGGGCCATCGTTCGCGACGCGAGCAATCAGCCGGTATCCGGCGCCACGGTGACCTTCGCGCCTCCGGGTGCGGGCGCAGGCGCCGCCCTGTCGTCGACCACCGCCACCACCGATGCCTCGGGTATCGCGAGTGTCACCGCGACCGCCAACGGGGTAGCCGGTACCTTCGCGGTCTCCGCGAGCGTGACCGGCGTGGCAACGCCCACGAGCTTCGCCCTCACGAACACCGCCGGCGCGCCCTCGAGCGTCGCAGTCCAGAGCGGCAGCGGGCAGAGCGCCACGGTGGCCTCCGCCTTCGGCGCGCAGCTCGTGGCTCGCGTGGCCGACGCGCAGGGGAACCCCGTATCCGGCGTGAGCGTGGCATTCGCTGCGCCCGGCGCCGGCGCCTCCGCGACCCTCGGCGCGAGCAGCGCGACCAGCAACGCGTCCGGCCTCGCCGGTGTGAGCGCCACCGCCAACGGTATCGCCGGAACCTACGCCGTCACTGCGACCGCCAGCGGCGTCGCAACCCCGGTCTCGTTCACGGAAACGAACGTCGCCGGCGCCCCCGCCTCGGTCGCGGTGGTGAGCGGCTCGCCGCAATCGACGGCCGTGGGCACCGCTTTCGGCGCGCAGCTCCTGGTCGCGGTCTCCGACACGTTCGGCAACCCGGTGAGCGGCGTCACGGTGGCCTTCGGGGTTCCTGCCAGCGGCGCCTCGGCCTCTCTCGGCAACGCTGCGCCCACCACCGATGCCGCAGGCATCGCCGGCACCAGCGCCACCGCGGGATTCACCAGCGGCGGCTATCCGGTCGCTGCAACCGTCACCGGCGTCGCCGCCCCCGCGGTCTTCGCCCTCGACAACACCCCCGGCGCACCGGCGAGCGTCACGGTGTCCGCGGGTGGCGCGCAGAGCGCCTCCGTGAGCGCGGCCTTCGGCTCGCCGCTCACCGTGACGGTGCGCGACGCCTACGGCAACGCAGTACCCGGCGTGAGCGTGACCTTCGCCGCCCCCGGGACCGGAGCCTCGGCAACCCTCGGGGCGAGCAGCGCGACCACCAACGCGAGCGGCGCTGCAAGCGTCACCGCCAGCGCCAACACCATCGCGGGGAGCTACTCGGTAGCCGCGACGGTAGTCGGTTTGCCCGGCGTCACCTTCTCGCTCAGCAACACTCCCGGCGCGCCCACGAGCGTCGCGGTGCTCAGCGGCAGCGGACAGAGCGCCACCGTCACCAGCGCCTTCGCTAGCCCGCTCGTCGCTCATGTGACGGACACCCACGGCAACGCCGTCCCCGGTGTGACGGTCACCTTCGCGGCGCCCGGCACCGGCCCTTCGGCCACGCTCGGAGCCTCCACCGCCGTCAGTGACGCGGCGGGCCACGCCAGCACCACCGCTACCGCCGGATCCATCGCCGGCTCCTTCGCGGTCTCGGCAACCGCCGCGGGCGTGGGCGGCTCGGCGAGCTTCACGCTCACCAGCACCGCGGGCGCCACCGCGTCCATCGCGGTCGCCAGCGGCGATGCACAATCGCAGCGGGTGAACGCTGCCTTCCCCGCGCCCCTCGTGGTGCTGGTCCAGGA
>JABFRG010001085.1 GCA_013141295.1 Polyangiaceae bacterium | reverse complement strand
GGCGAATCGTGTGCGTCGTCGTCGCGGTCGTAGCGACGGGCGAGCACCACCACGCTCCGGGCGCCGCGCAGGATGTCCGGGGTATCCAGGCGCTGCCGCACCGGACCGCTCTCTGCGAGGTACTCCATGGTTCCGTGCTTGCCGCTCTCGACAAACGCCCGGTACCGCTCGTATTCCTCTTCCAGTGGGACGTCTGCAGCGGCGAACCCCACGGCATCGAACCCGAGCTGTTCAGCGAAGGAACGAACCTTGGCTCCGACATCCACGCAGACAACATACTCGACCGAGACCACGAAGGATGCACTCTTCGATGGCGCGGTGACGTTGCATCAGCCGCAGCGCGGTTACCGGGTGAACGTCGATTCGGTGCATCTTGCAACTTTCGCCGCGCGGAAGCCCGCGCGTAGGGTGTGCGATCTGGGCGCCGGCGTGGGCGCGGTGGGTCTGTCGCTGCTCCACCTGGGCGCCGCGCGCTTCGTGACGTTCGTGGAGGTGGATCCGGTGGCGATTCGCCTGCTCCAGCACAACGTCGAGGAGAACGGCGTCGCCGGCGAGGTGGTGGCGGAAGACGTGCGCAGCTTCTTCCCGCCCGGTCGGTTCGATCTCGTGGTGGCCAACCCGCCCTACTTCGCCGCCGGGCGCGTCTCCCCCGAGCCCTCGCGAAGGCGCGCACGCTCCGGCAGCCTCGCGGACTTCGTGGGCGCCGCCGCCCGCATTCTCGCGCCCCAGGGGCGCGTGGCCTTCGCGTACCCGGCGCGGGAGCTCAGCCGCCTCATGGCGTGCCTCCGCGCCGAGGGCCTCGAGCCGAAGATGCTTCAGTGCGTCCACGGCCGCACCGACCGCGTGGCGCGCATCGTCCTGGTGTCGGCGCGCCGGGCCAAGCCGGGAGGCCTCGACATCCTGCCGCCACTGCAGGGCTGAAGGCGGCGTGCGCACGCGAGAGCGCACCGAGAGATGGATCTCCGCTTGCTCACGCCCCCCACACACGCCCGCTGGAATTGCGGGACAACTGCTGAATCTCTGGGGCAACGCGTCATGTGGCATACTGGCACACAGCGTGCTTGTAGGCGACGCATGAGACACTCTCTCGCGTTCGGTGCCATCGCCGGCCTCCTCGCCCTCCTCCCCGGCTGCAGCGGCGCCGAGGAAGCGACGGACGAGTCCGACATCACCGGCGGCGGCTCCTACGTGGGGGCGCAGGTGGAGCGCCGCCTCGACGCGATGTACGGCGATCAGCGGGGCAAGACCTGGAACGTGAGCAGCGACAACGCGTTCGGGAAAGACTGGGTCCAGCAGGTTCCGGTGGCCGCCACCTGGGGCAAGTCCACGCTCGACTCGCCCCCCGAGTGCAAGGACGGCGCACCCGCCTGCGACCCCGATTTCGGCCTCCGGGTCTGCACCAGCGACGCGCAGTGCGGCGCTGGTGGTCGCTGCCGCGCCCTCGCCTCCACCGTGGCCCACGAAGGCGCGGCGCCCAAGCAGCTGTGCGTCGGTCACTCCGACGAGACCCTCGACACCATCTACGAGACGATGCTGTCGGCCAAGAGCTACCTCGACGTGAGCTCGCTCACGCCCCCCGATGGACGCTATGCCGCCGCCGTGCGCAACGCGGTGACCCGCCTCTCGGAGCGCGCTGCGCCGCCCACCGTGCGCATGCTCTACGGCGACTTCCCGGGCGAGTTCTTCTCTGCGGCGCGCACCGAGGCCACGCTCACCCGCGACGTCGCCAAGGGCTCCAAGCTGCACCTGACGGTGGGCGGCTATCGTGCCGCTCTCAGCTCCTGGAACCACTCCAAGATCGTGGCCGCCGACGGCCGCATCGCGCTGGTGGGCGGCACCAACATGTGGACCGACCACTACCTCCAGGGCAACCCGGTGCACGACATCTCCTTGCGCCTCACCGGCACCGCCGCCAGCGACGCGCAGGTCTTCCTCAACCAGGTCTGGGAGTACGCCTGCAAGAGCGGCTCGGTCACCGCGCTGCAGCCCGGCGAATCTTGCCTCCCCGCGTTCCCCGGTCGCTCGGCCAGCGCCGCCGGCACCGAAGGTGGATCCAAGGTCTTCGCCGTGGGCCGCATGGGAAAGATCGGCAAGAACCCCGGCGACGAAGCGCTCCTCGCGGTGATCGACGCGGCCAAGACGTCGCTGCGCATCGCGCAGCAAGACCTCGGCCCCATCAAGCGCGCGGGCATCACCTTCGGCGACTGGCCGGAGCCGGTCCTGGCCGCCCTGTTGCGCGCCGCTGCCCGCGGCGTACGCATCGACTTCGCTCTCTCCAACTACGGCTCGGTGGGCGGCACGCCCAACATGTTCACCGCCCTCTCGGCGACCTACTCGAACGGCTGGACCCTGGAAGACGTCCAGCAGACGCTGGTGGACTACGGCAAGGCGCACCCGGAGACGCTGGGGGGCAAGGACGCAGCGCAGGTCCTCTGTCAGAACCTGCACCTGGTGAACCTGCGCTCGAGCGACGCCGCCGCATGGCCCAATGGCAAGGCCTTGGCCCTCCACTCCAAGCTGGTGGTGGCCGACGATCGCGCGTTCTACCTCGGCTCCGAGAACTTGTACCGGGCCGATCTCGCGGAGTTCGGCTACGTGGTGGACGACGCGCGCGTCACCCAGGAGCTCGTGCAGACCTACTTCGAGCCTTTGAACCGCTACTCGCAGAAGGCGCCGGCGAACATCCCCCAGTGCCGCCGCATGGCCTCAGGAACGGTCACCCCGTAGGCGATCGAGAATGATGGCGCACGCGGCGCGCACGCTCAGGTGATTGAAGCCGCTGGGCTCCGCGGCGTGGATCGGTGCCAGCGAAAGGTCGGCGGCGCGGATGGTCTCCGGCAAGAGGCCCCACGCGGTTCCGAAGAGGAGCAGCACCGGCTTGCCCTCACCCTCGAGCAGCGGTCGTGCCGCAGCCACCGAGACCGGCGTGCGCACCGCCGAAGCGGACGTCACCCATACCTCCACCGCGTCGCGGCCTCCGAACGACGCGTACGCATCGTCGAGCGTGGGCACCGGCTTCACCAAGGTGAGCGCTTCCTTGCGATCGGGAATCCGCTGCGCGCTGGAGCCATAGGTCCAGTGCTCGCAGATGCGCGCCACCAGATCGCGCTGGGCCGCCACCGGATGCACGATGAAGTAGCTCGCGCAGCCGTAGGTGCGGGCGCTGCGCGCCAGATCGTGGATGTCGAGGTTGGTCACCGCCGAGGTGACGGTGCTTCCCTGCTTGTCGAGCACCGGATGGTGCACCAGCGCGATGGAGAGGGTGCGGCTCATGACTCCTCGTCGCCGGGCTTCGGCGGTGCTGCGGGCGCGGCGTCCACGGTCGGCCGCCGTTTGCTGCGCTTGGGCGGCTTCGGGGGCGGCGGCGGATGCGCCTCGCGGTACGCGGCGTAGAGGTCCGGCCTGCGCGCCTCGGTGCGCGCCTCGGCCTGCGCGTGCCGGTAGCGGGCGATGGCCGCGTGGTTGCCGGAGAGCAGCTCGGCGGGCACGGTCTTGCCACGAAACTCGATGGGCCGCGTGTAGTGCGGGTACTCGAGGAGCCCCTCGTCGCCGTGCGACTCCTCGGTGGCCGACTCGGCGTTACCGAGGACGCCCGGGAGCAAGCGCGAGGTCGCCTCCACGATGGCCATGGCCGCGATCTCGCCGCCGGTCATGACGAAGTCACCGAGGGAGATCTCCTCGTCCACGAACTCGCGAATGCGCTCGTCGAAGCCCTCGTAGCGCCCGCAGATGAGCGCGATCGCGGGCCGCGCGGCGAGCTCTCGCGCCTTCTTCTGATCGAAGCGCGCGCCCTGCGGCGTGAGGAGCACGCGATGCGCGCGCGGCTGCACGTCTTCCAAAGACTCGAGACAGGCCACCATCACGTCGACGCGGAGCACCATGCCGCTCCCGCCCCCGCAGGGTGTGTCGTCGACGCTACGGTGCTTGCCGGTGCCGAAGTCGCGCGGCGATCGGAAGCGCACCTGGAGCTGTCCCCCCTCGTGCGCCCGCCCCACGATGCTCGTGCGGAAGAAGCCTTCGAAGAGCTCAGGGAACAGCGTCACGATGTCGACCCGCACGGCTACCTCGATTTCGCGTTGGGCAATCTCGGACGCCAGAGCTAGACGGTCGGCTCGAGTCCTTCGATGGACCGCAAGAGGACGCGTTTGCCCTCGACGTCCACCTGGTCCACGTACACCGCCACCAGCGGAACCTCCAGCTCGCCCTTCTCGGTGCGCACCACCAGGATGTCCACCGACGGATAGGAGCGGAAGTCCTTCACGTGGCCGAGCGTCTCTTCGCCGAGCAGCACGTCGAGGCCGATGACGTCGCACGCGTAAAACTCGCCCTCGCCCAGCGGCGGAAACTCGCCACGCCGGGCACAAACGAGGGCGCCGCGCACTTCGTCGGCGCGGTCCCGATCGTCCACCGAGTGGAGCTTCATCAGGATCGCGTCGTTGGCGCGGCGCGCGGCGTCGACCGAGACCTCGTGCTCGTCACCGTTGGGAAAACGGATGAGCACTTCGTCCAGGCCGAGGAGGATGTCGCTGTCCGAGTTGAACACGCGCAGACGTAGCTCCCCGCGCACGCCGTGGGCGCGGGCTACCTCCGCAAGCGGAATCCAGCGGTCCTCGCTCACACGAATCAGTCGACGATGTCGAGGTGGGCCCGACGGCCGACCTTGGCGGAGAGCGCGGCAAGGATGGTCCGCATCGACTGCGCGGTGCGCCCGTCTTTGCCGATGACCTTGCCGATGTCCGACTTGGCGACGCGGAGCTCGATGAGACTGTTGTTGTCGGTCGCGATTTCGGTCACGACCACGTCTTCCGGGCGATCCACGAGCTCGGTCGCGATGGCCTTGATGAGCTCTTTGAAAGCCACGACTACTTCTTCGGGGCGGCTGCGGCCGACGCCTTCAGGGCGCGGACGACGAGGCGACCGACGGTGTCGGACGGCTGCGCGCCGACGCCACGCCAGTAGTTGAAGCGGGCCTCGTCGACCTTGATGAGGTTGTCCTTGTTGGATGGGTCGAAGGTGCCGATGTTCTCGAGGAAACGGCCGCCGCGCGGGCTGCGTTGGTCGGTGACCACAACGCGATAGATGGGGGTCTTCTTGGTGCCACCGCGGGCGAGTCGAATGTGAACGGCCATAACCTTAATGTCTCCTGAGGGCGACGGAACCTACGAGCAGGGCTTCGGATCGTCAAGCGAATCCACCGTAGGCGTGCGTTTTTTGCCGGGAATAGCCCGGACCAGCCCTGGCGTTGTGGTGTCTATCGTGAACCTTCGCGCCTGGCCAGCCCTCCTCGCGGTTTCTCTCCAGTTCGCCTGCGGCGCCGCCCAAACGGGCGAAACTCCGGCATTTCTTCCGCGAGAAGCAGCCTCCGTCTCCGGCCCCTTCTACGGCGTGACCCCGGCCGCCCCGAAGGACAGCCAGGAGGGCGCACCGCTCGAGCACTTCGCGCTCCGCGGAAGTAGCTACGCCCCGGCGACCCTGATCCGCCCCGGCTACGTACGCTTCGCCGACGGCGAGGAAGACGCGGTTCCGGAAGTGCTTCGCGAAGCGCAGGGCGGCGACATGTACGTGGAGTGGAACGCCACCTACTGGCGCGCCGAGGTCTCCGGCAGCTCGTCGGACCAGGGCGTGCCGATTCACTACGTCGGCTGGGGTCCCGAGTACGACGAGACGGTGGCCTGGTCGCGCGTCAAGTACC
>JABFRG010000392.1 GCA_013141295.1 Polyangiaceae bacterium | reverse complement strand
GGTGGGGCTCCTGGGCGCCAAGCTCGAGGCCGACGGCATCTACGTGGGCGAGGTGGTGGTCCTCGGCATGGTGAAGGGCACCGCCTTCGACCCCGGCAACGCCACCCTCGAGCCGGCCGACATCGCCAAGAGCTTCTACGAGCTCTACCAGAAGCGCACCGAGCGCTCGGTGAAGTTCGGCTGAGCGGAAACGGGCCGTCTCCAAGCTCTCCTTGCGCCGAGCGAAGGGCGGGTGCTAGAAGGCACCTCCCTTTTGCCCCGCGAGTTATCTCGCGTACCCATCGGAGTATTCCATGTCCAAGACCCCGCTCGCCGCCGCCAAAGAGAAGTTCGGCGACAAGGCCAAGCTCGTCGAAGCCGTCGAAGTGTTCGCCAAGAACGGCGACCTCTGGCTCGGCCGCACCAACGAAGACAAGGGCCTCGCCCACGTCTCCAACGCCAAGCTCCTCCGGCTCCACGCCACCTTCACCGCGGTGAAGGAGAAGTTCGGCACCCGCGCCAAGCTCATCTCGGCCATCGTCGACCTCGAGAAGCGCGCCAAGGACGAGGGCTTCAAGAAGCGCCTCGAGGCCTACCCGGTCCCCCGCCTCTACGATCTCTTCCTCTCCACCGAGAAGCGTCTTGCCCCCAAGAAGCCCGTGGTGAAGGGCGCCAAGAAGACCGCCCCGGTGGCCAAGAAGGTGGTCGCCAAGCCGATCCCCACCAAGAAGTCGGCCGCCTCGGCCGCCGCCGCCCGCAAGAAGGCCCGCAAGTAAGCGGCTTTTCGCCCCAGGCGTACGGTTCCGGGAGCATCGATTCAGCTCGATGTTCCCGGTTTCTTTTTGTACAACCGGGGCCCGGGTCGGCGTCGTCCGATTCCCTGCAATCTACACGTAAAGAGGCGAAGCCATGGCGGAAGTCACCATTCGGACCGCGATCGGGTGCACGGGCAAGACGTACTTCGAGAAGTGCCTCTTCTCGGCGGACTACTGCACGCGCCTCTACAACGAGGTCCTGAAGTTCCCCGGCGTGAAGGTCCTCGCGCTCAAGACCGAGGGCGACGTGTGGACCCGCCAGCTCGCCATCGACCCGCCGCTCAGCGGCCTCCCGGGTCCCGTGCAGAAGCTCATCGGCGACAAGTTCAGCTACATCGAAGACGGGAAATACGACACGAAGTCGGGCCGTTACACGTTCAAGGTCACGCCCAGCACCGCCGGTGACAAGACCAAGACCGCCGGCGAGTCGTGGTGCGAGGACGCCGCCGACGGCCAGAGCTCCACCCTGGTCACCAAGCTCACGGTCGAAGTGAAGATCTTCATGGTCGGCGGCATGGTCGAAGACAAGATCATCAAGGATTTCCGCGCTTCGCTCGATCAGGCCGCGCCCTTCATCACGACCTTCACCAAGGCCTGAGGCGGCTCCCCGTCCGGCGGCCCAACCCGCCGGATTCTGTGCGTA
Organism: Polyangiaceae bacterium; assembly: GCA_013141295.1. GTDB lineage: Bacteria > Myxococcota_A > Polyangia > Polyangiales > Polyangiaceae > JABFRG01. Next base: position 4,255 of record JABFRG010000392.1, on the reverse strand, counting down.
TTTCCCTCTAGCCAGGGACGCGAGACCCGGGGTCGTTTACGGTTCTTTACCGGCCCCGGGGGCGACAGGGAGCCCGGGCGGGTGCATCGTATGGAGCGGAGGTTCCAAAAACGAAATGCGCACCCTGCCTATTCTTCTTGCTCTCAGTCTTGCGGCTGCCGCGTGCGGAAGCACGAACGCGGAGACCGCGTCGGTCCAGAATGCTTCCACCGTGGCTCCCGTAGGCCAGGGCGCGGAAGGCCCGGTTCGCCTGGTGGCGGACGCAGTGAGCGCCGTTCCCCTCACTGCGGCCCAGCGCACGGAAGTCGAAGCCCTCATCTCTGCGGCGAACACCCGACACAAGTCCATGGGCGGCTCCCACGCCACCATCGCGACCCTGCTCGCCGACCAGGTCGAGAAGGGCACCATCGACAAGAAGGCCTTCGAGCCCATCTTCTCCGCGGAGAAGGCCAGCCAGGACAAGAACATCGCCGAAGATCGCGCGGCGCTCACGCGCCTGCACGCGCTCCTCACGCCGGATCAGCGCGCGAAGTTCGTGGATGCGCTCCAGGCGAGCTTCCACCATGGGCACCGCGGTCACGGTGGTCCCGGCGCCAAGGACGGTCCGCGCGGCGAAGGCCCCGAGGGCAAGGAATTCCACGGTCCCCGTGGTGACGGACCTGGTCCCCGCGGCGACGGGCCTGGCCCCGGCGGCCCGGAGGGCAAGGAGTTCCACGGTCACATGGGCGGCATGGGGATGATGGGCCTCGGCAAGGATCTGAACCTCGACGAGGATCAGAAGACCAAGATCAAGGAAGCCGTCAGCGCCAGCTTCGCCGGCAAGGGCTCCGACATGGCCGCCAAGGGCCAGGAGTTCATGGCCGCGCGCATGCAGCAGAAAGCCGCCCTCGACGCCTTCAAGACCGAGAGCTTCGACGCCGCGAAGCTGCTCCCGGATCACCCGGCCGGCATGGGCCCGGAGCGCATGATCGACATGGCCGAGAAGATCGTCCCGATCCTTCGCCCGGAGCAGCGCAAGCTCGCCGCAGACAAGATTCGCGAGCATGCCAAGAAGGGTCCGCAGGCCGCCCCCAAGCCGGAGTGATCCGGAGGGCAGCACGATGAGCGAGCGCCCGGTGGAAACACCGGGCGCTTGGCGTTTCCGCGGATGGATACCCCAACGGCCGGCGGGCAGAGTAGGCTAGCTCGGGTGACGACCCCGGGTTTCTGGGCCTCCGCATGGCTCGTTTTCCAGAAAGATCTCCGCATCGAGGTGCGCACGCGCGAGATCGTCACCACCGCGGGGTTCTTCGCGGTGCTCGTCACGGTCATGTCGAGCGTCGCGTTTCCGTCGTCCAACGAGACGGCCGGCGGCGCCCTCTGGATCCCCATCGCCTTCGCCAGCATCCTCGCCCTTGGCCGCACGTGGCAGCGGGAACGCGACGACGGAGCCATGACCGCGCTCCTGGTCTCGCCGATTCCCCGGGCGGCCATCTTCGTGGGCAAGGCCCTGGGGGTGCTCGCCTTCATGCTCGCCATCGAGGTCGTGCTGGTGCCGCTTGTGGCGCTGTTCTTCCACATCGATCTGCTGCCGGTGCTGGGGCCGCTGGTGGTGATGCTGGTGCTCGGAACGGTGGGGGTGGCCGGCATGGGCACGCTCTTCGGCGCCATGACGGTGCGAACCCGAGCCCGCGATCTCATGCTCGCCACGGTGCTCTTCCCGCTTCTCTCGCCGATGCTCCTATCGGGCGTCTCCGGCACCACGCGCCTGTTCCAGGGCGAAGCCGGGCTGGCGGCGGTGCGCGACTACATCGTGCTGCTCGGGGTCTTCGACGGCGTCGCGGTCATCGGCGGCATCGCGATCTTCGGCGCGCTGGTGGAAGAGTAACCACCCCAGTTACCAGCGCGACGGTAACTGGGCAGAACGCAGAATCGAATCCTTTCGGGCTGTTGCAAGACGCAGCGGTGGGCATGGCGCATGCTGGAGCGGCGACCATGAACGCGCACAGCCTTCTTCTCTTGGTTGCCTCTTCTCTCGTCGCCTGTGGCGGCCGCTCCGTGGACCAGGCCGGTGACTCGCCCGCGGCGCCCGGTAGCTCCGCGCCGTCTTCTCCCGCGAGCGCGGCTCCCGCGCCCTCCGGAGCGACGACGACGCCGGTGGTCCCGCCGCCCCTGGCCTGCGGCGGTCTCGACGCCGTGGTGTACGAGCGGAGCACGAGCACGCTCTCGAGCCTCGACGGCCGCACCGCCGCCCCTTCCTTGCTGGGCGTCGTGCGCTGCGGCGACATGCAGGTGGAGGCCCTGACGGTGGAGCGAAGCGGCGCCATCGTGGTCCTGTCGCGAGAAGGCAAGATGGCTCGCATCGATGCGAAGGCGCCGCGTACTTGCACCGCACTGCCCACGCTCCCGACCCCCGCCGCTTCGTATCGCGGCGCGATCCCGATGCCCGGCACCGGCGACATCCTGACCCTTCGCATGGGCACCTCGGCGCAGTACCTGGAAGACGGCGCGTACCATCACGAGCTGGTGCGCGTGACGCCCGACACCGGCATGGCCACCGTGGTCGCGACCTACGACGACACCATGTATCCCGATGCGATCCAGCCGTGGAGCGACGGGCGCGTCCTCCTCACCTACTTCGGCGGCGCCCAGGTTCGCGTGTGGGAGCCGTGGAAGAGCGGCACCCTGGTCCGCACGAACGTCGCCGGCCTGGGCCAAGGGAGGGCGGCCGCCGTGGTGCCGGGGGGCGAGCTCATGGTCCTGGGCGACGTGCACTACGCGGGTCCGAGCTCCGGTCCGGACGCGCTCCCCACGTACCTCGTGAACCCCAGCAGCGGCGCACTGCTGCGGGGCGCGGACGTTGTCCTCCCGAGCCGGGGCATCTTCGAGATCGCCATGGGCAGCACCGCCTGCGCCTTCGAACGCTGATTCCGCGCGACAGTCGCCGTGCCGCGGGCTCTCTACGGTCGGAGGTTCAGCTCATGGGCGCTTGAGGTTCGAAGGCATTCGAGAACGATGGTGCGTGCGACTTTCTCGACGACCTGGCGGGAGCCGGCGCGGATGCGCTGGCGTCGGTCCTCACCGGCATCGCGGCCCTGGACCGGGGCGAGTACCTCGACGTGGACGACGCGACCGCGGGCGTAGCAGCCGCGGAGCTGGTGGCCGCGGCTCACGGTACCGGAGACGACCGGCTCTCTCCGGCTGCGAAGCGGTGGCTCGGCGCGGCGCGCGAGGAAGCCAAGGCGGTGAGCCCGACGGTGGCCCTGCGCGCGGTGGAGCGCATCTACGCGGCCTCCGAGCTCCGCGACCTATGGAGCGAAGGGAGCGATACGTCGGAGTGGCACGACCACATGCGCGAGCTCTCGCGGCGCCTGGAAGCCCTCGAATAGCGCTCAGCCGGCGAGCACGTGCGCGGTGACGCGCGCCGCGTCGGCATCGAGGGCGCGAGCATCGAAGGGAGTTCCGATGGCTTCCCCGACCGCATATATTCCGTGCGCAATGCACGCATTTGCGTCTACCGTGACGCGGTAGCCATTGGGCTCGTGGGCCAACGTGGCGCCGCGCTGCGAGGCCAGCTCGTAGGCCGGGGCGCGGGGCCCGTCGACCAGCAGCGCGTCGGCCTCGACCGTGGTGCTCTGGCCGTCGATCAGGACGCGAACCTCGGAGACGGCGCCGCTCCCCTTGGCAGCCTCGACCTTGCCGCGGACCACGCGGAGGCCCATTTCCTTGGCGAGATGGTCGCCGAGCACGCCGGCGCCGGGAGCGCCGGGCTCGACCACGATGAGCGTGGTGAGCCCCGGACGCACGCCACGCGAGAGCAGCATGCCGCCCGCACGCGCGCTCATGACGCCGGGGAGATCGTTGCCCTCGAACGGCGGCAGGGTGTCGTGTGCGCCGGTGGCGAGCACGGTGATCGCGGGCACCAAGAGCTCCGCGCCTTCGGGGCCAGCCACCAGGAGGTCTTCACCGAAGAAGGCGCCGGCGGTGGTGCGCGTGCGAACGCGGACGTTGGAGGCCACGAGCGCGTCGAGCCCGGGCCCGAGCTGGGCACCGAATGCAGCGCGCGCGGCGGCCGGCAACGCGCGGAGACCGCCCCCCAGCACCGGGCCGTCCTCGATGAGCTCCACGGTACGGCCGGCACCAGCGAGCCGCGTCGCCACCAGGATTCCCGCAGGGCCTCCACCGATGACCACCACGTCGACAGCGCGACGCACGGAGGGGCGCGCCGGCTCCACGGCGGTGGGCATGACGCCGAGGCCGGCGACACGGCGCGCGA
>JABFRG010001089.1 GCA_013141295.1 Polyangiaceae bacterium | reverse complement strand
CCACCAGGCCGGCGACGGCGAACAGGAGCTTGCCCGCCCCGGCGCCCGCAGCCACCGACGGCGGCGGCGCGGCGGGCGTCGTCGACGGCCCCAACGCCGGAATGTTCGTGCGCAAACGATCGCGCAGGCGGTTCAGCGCATCGGCGGGCGCCACCTGGCTCTTGGCCAGATCACGGAGTCGGGGCCCGAGATCGTCCGGTTCCCGAGGGTCGGCTTCGCTCATGGCCCGCTTCCTTTCGTGGTGAGTCGCGTGAAGGCACGCGCCAGCTCTTCGCGCCCCACGCGCAGTCGCGAGTAGGCGGTGTTGAGCGGAATCTGCATCGACGCGGCCACGTCTTTCATGGGCATCTCGTCCATCTCGTGGGCCACCAGCACCGCGCGCCGTTCCAGGTCCACCGCCTCGAGCGCAGCCGCCAGCATGGCGCGCTCGTCGCGGGCGGCGAGGAGCTGATCGGCGGTGGGCGCTTCCGAAGGAAGGTCGGCCCGCTCGCCGAGGGTCTCGTACTTCTGCCTGCCGGTGCGCCGATACTCCGACGCGATGCGAAACGCGAAGGCGAAGAGCCACGGTTTCGCCGCGCGGGTGTCGTCGTACTCGTCGAGCTTTCGGTAGGCCTTCATGAAGAGCTCGTGCGCCAGATCCTCCACGTCGGCCTCGCGGACGCCGAGCCGCCGGAGCGTGAGCCACACGTAGCCCGCCTCCGCCTCGAAGAGACGCCGGAACAGGGCGGCGTGGGGATCGGCTTCGGGCGGCATCGCAGGGACCTGGTACGGGCTCGGGCGTTTTGTCAGAAAAAGCGCACGACCCCGAGAATCGACCCCGCAACTGCGAAGGTGCTCAAGGATTCTACCTCGCTTCCGTTCACCGCGAATCGGTGCGGCGTCAGGAGGCCGAGCCCGTCCAGCTGGGCGCGCAGGGCGAAGGCCGGGAGCAGTCGAAGCTCGGTGCCCACCCGCAGACCCAGGCTCGCATGCGGCGCGGTCTCGGTGCGCGGGGCCGAGATGCCCTCCGACGATGCGGAGAGTGCGCCGAAGGTACCCAGGGCGCACCCGAAGAGCCAAGGGAGCCCGTAGCAAGCGCCGAGCGCACCCTGGAGGACCGACGTGCGCACGCGGCCGCGGCCCAGCGCGCCCGAGGCCGGGAGATCGCCTTGTCCTTCCAGGAAGACCGAGAAGCGGTCCATGTGCAGATACGTTCCGATGCGCGCACCCAGCGCGGGTGCCGGCGCAGCTCCGAGGGAGAGCGCCGGTCCGAGGCCCAGATCGAAGTGCCACGTGCGTGAAGGCTGCGGCGGCGCCTGCACAGCGGGCGGCGCTGGAGGTGGAACAGCCGGGGGAGCCATGGCAGCCGGCTCGGGCGCTTCGTCCGGGGGCGTCTCCGGCGGGGTCGCTTCGGGCGTGCGCGGTCCGGCCAGGCTCAGCGGATCGATGGCGATGCTCATGCTGAGCGCCATGAGGTTCACCAGCTCGCTGCAGGGCTCGCCTTCGTGCACCAGCTCCCGCGCGCCGCGGACGATGTTGTTCTCGTCGATGAGCTTGATGGCCACCGTGTAGTCGCTTCCGCGCTTTCGCACCTCCGCGAACATGGTGGAGCGAGCATAGGCCAGGAACGGATCGTACCCGAGGCGCGCCGCCACCGCCGCCCGCACCGCGTGCTCGTCGGGGCACGACGCGGCCTCCGGTTCGCGCACGTAGACGAGCCGCGCGGATGGCGCGGCCTCGGCCATCTCGGCGCACAGCATCGTGGCGGCGGCGAGGCCGCCAAGAACCCAGGATCGCGCGAGCATCTGCCGTCGACGCTACCAGGAAAGTCCGGGGGCATCGGAAGGTTCCTCCGCTACCATGGCTCCCGTGAGCGATACCTTCGACGTCGACTTCCTGGTGGTCGGCTCCGGCTTCGGCGGGAGCGTCTCGGCGCTGCGCCTCGTCGAGAAGGGCTACTCGGTGCGCGTGCTCGAGCGCGGGGCGCGCTTCGCACCCCAGGACTTTCCCAGGACCAACTGGGATATGCGGAAGTCACTGTGGCTGCCTTTGGCCAAGTGCTTCGGCATCCTGCGGCTCTCGCTCTTCTCCGACGTGTTCATCCTCTCCGGGGCCGGCGTGGGCGGGGGCTCGCTGGTGTACGCCAATACCCTGTACGTGCCGCCGGACGCGTTCTTCGCCGCGCCGCAGTGGGCCGGAATGCAGGACTGGAAGGCCGCCCTCTTACCCCACTATCGCATGGGGCAGTACATGCTGGGGGTCACGCAGAACCCCTTCGAAGGCGAGCCCGATCACATCCTCCACACCATCGCGAAGAAGATGGACCGCGGCGGCTCCTACGTTCGTACCCCGGTGGCGGTGTACTTCGGCGAGCCCTCGGAGAAGGCTCGAGACCCGTACTTCGACGGCCAGGGACCGCTGCGAACCGGCTGCACGCTGTGTGGTGGTTGCATGGTCGGGTGCCGCTACGGCGCCAAGAATACCCTCGACAAGAATTACCTGTATTTTGCAGAGAAGCTCGGCGCCCAGGTGACGCCCATGCGCACCGTCACCGACGTCCGAGCCTTGCCGGGTGGTGGCTACGAGGTGACGCACGAGGAGAGCGGCGCCTGGTTCGCCAAGGATCGCCAGGTGGTGCGCGCCCGGAACGTGGTGCTATCGGCGGGCGTGCTCGGCACCGTGAAGCTCCTCCTCGAGTGCAAGGAGCGGGGCTCGCTCCCCAACGTCTCGGCGTGCCTCGGTGAGCGCGTGCGCACCAACAGCGAGGCCATCCTAGGAGTCACCACCGAAGATCGCTCGGTGGCCTACTCCAAGGGCATCGCCATCACCGCGTCGTTCCATCCGGACGACGACACCCACGTGGAAGTCGTGCGCTACAGCGAGGGCTCCGACGCGCTGGCGCCGCTCGCCACGCTGCTCACCGACGGCGGTCCGGGCCTTCCCCGACCTCTGCGGTACCTGAAGAACGTGGTCACCCAGCCGCTCACCTTCCTGCGCTCGCTCTGGCCCTTCGGGAAGGCCAAGCGGGGCATCTTCCTCCTGGTGATGCAGACCCTCGACAACTCCATCTCGCTCAAGCTCCGCCGCAAGTGGACGCGGCTCTTTCGCCGGGCCTTCGACACCGAACGTCCGCGAGGCGCTGCGACGCCCACCTACATTCCGCTGGGCAACGAGGTGGCCCGCGCGTTCGCTGGGAGCGTGAAGGGAGGCATCGCGTACTCGTCCATTCCCGAGGTGCTCTTCGACATCCCGACCACCGCGCACATCCTCGGCGGTGCGGCCATCGGCCCGAATCCGGAGACCGGCGTCATCGACCGCAAGAACGAGGTGTTCGGTCACCCGGGGCTCTTCGTCTGCGACGGCTCCAGCATTCCGGCGAACCTGGGGGTGAACCCCAGCCTCACCATCACCGCGCTCACCGAGCACGCCATGAGCCAGGTGCCGGTGAAGGAGGGAGCGGTGCTCACGCCCGCCATCGATGCCGCGTGGACCGCGCGCCGCCTGGAAGCCATCGAGGCGCAGGCCGCCGAGCTGGGCTCGCCGAGCTTGCAGGCGAAGGCAGCGCCTTGACGTTTCCCAGCGAGGAGCCTAACGACACCTCCGTGCGCTACCGTCTCGCGATTGTGCTCCTGGTGGCGTCGCTCGCAGCGGCCTGCAAGGGCGGCGCGAGAGAGGCGCCGGTGTTCCACGGCGTGCGCCTGGGCATGGCACCGAAAGACGTGCGCGAGCGCTTCGACCAGAAGGGCACCTGGGGCACCGCTGCCACCAAGGAGCTCACGCTCACCTGGAACACCACCGAGGCGCAGGGGCCGGTGGCCACCGCACAGTTCGAGTTCCACAACGGGATGCTGGTGGCAGTGCGCTCCGACGTGGCTCCGGTGGACCCGCTGGTGGCGCGCGGGTTCGCCGTCACCGACTCCAGCGTCACCGACTGCCAGCCCGGCATCGGCACCCGCAAGAGCTGCCGCATCCTGGCGCGCGACTGCGCCGATCACGCGGAAGAAGTCAAAGCCCTCATGTCCGCGCACTAGGGGGTGTCCCTAGTTTTCCGGACCGAGGCGAAACGTCGAATTTTCTCGTGCCTTCAAGGCGAGAGGAGGAGCCGTACTTCTGCTACGTCGACGACGAACAACGCAGAAGGCGCGAAAAAGGCGGCGTTTCGCCGACGCGGAGCCGAAACTAGGGACACCCCCTAGCCCGCATATTCGTGGGCCGGCAGGCGAATGGCGCGAGGCGCGGGAAAATCGGGCGCACGCCGGATCGCAGACCCGAGGCGGACTGTTGCTCCGTCGCAGGGTCGAGAACCGCCGTACGCCCGAGATTTCCCGATGCATCGCGACATGCAGCCCCGGAACCATGAACAATCCGGGCTAGGGACACCCCGTAGCCCGGACTATTCATGGTTCCGGGACCCCGCGGTGCCGCGCGATCTCGCGAGCGCGCGCGAATGCTGCCGCCGCGTTCGCCCGACGACCGCCGCAGCCCTTCGGTTTTTTCGACGACCTCTCGCGGCATGCGCCGTGCATTCGCCGCGCCGCAGCCTGTCCGTTCGGGCACGCGCTTGACCGTCCATGCATGAGGTACCCGCAATGACTTCCCGACTTCTTTTCGTCACGTCGCTCGCCACCCTCTTCGCATGCGGGGGCGGCAGCAAACCCGCGAGCACGCCCACCACCTCGATGGAAGCGAACGCACCGGTGGCCACTGCTGCACCGGCGGAGACCGCGGCCGCTCCGGCTGCCCCGGCAACCGCTACGCCCGCCCCTGCGGACTCACCGAAGTACACGTTCGCGGTCAAGGAGCTCGCGGTCGGCACGGTGATCGACTTCAGCCGCAAGAACCGCCACCAGATGGTGCCGCTCAAGGACGGCAAGCCCGGTACCGCGGTCGTCACCGAGCGTCTCATCGCCGGCACCGTCACCGTGAAGGAGCTGGACGCCGCCAAGAAGCTCGCGACCGCGGTCGAGGTCACCTTTGCAGCGACCTCGACCGAAGCGCCCTGGATCGCCGGAACGACGGGCGTCCCTTCGCCGGCGTTCTATGCGGGCAAGAAGTTCCTCGTGAAGAAGGCCGCGGGAGCCGCGCTCGAGATTCAAGACGAGAAGGGGAAGCCCGTCCTCAAGAACGATGGCGAGGTCCGCTTCGTCGGCGCCGTGGTTGCGCAGATCGTTCCCTTCGGCGCCTTCGGGTACAACCATGGGCTGCCCGGCCGCCTCGGTGGTCGGACGCTGGGCCTCGGTGACAAGGTCGACGATCTCATCCCGTTCATGCCCACCATGCTCTTCGAGCGGAACCGCACCATCAAGTTCGCGAGCCTCCGTGATGGCCAAGCCACGTTCGAGATGCACGGCGACGACAGCCGCGAGTCGCAGAACAAGGAAGGCGCCGTAACCTTCCGGGGCGCGTCCCAGGGCGACGCTCGGTTGAGCGTTCCCGTCGCGACTTCCCTCTGGACCACCTTGGTCACCAAGCGCGCCGGTCAGTCCGAGCGCGTCGGCGCCTCCACCGAGATGACCTGGGAAGACCAGAACACCGTCACCCGCACCTTCCGCTGAAGCGTCGCGCGCTCCGTCGACGAGGGGGGCGTTCCCGCTCCCTCCGGAGGGGCCGTGGGGAGGGAACGAAGCTGTGCCCCTCGTTGCCGCGGCGTGGCAGAGGGGGGTCCCTCACTCCGTTCCTAAGAAACAGGAAGGCTTTCGCCCGGCCGCGAGTGACTGCGTGGCCGTCGC
>JABFRG010000971.1 GCA_013141295.1 Polyangiaceae bacterium | reverse complement strand
GGGCCAGGGCGACCATGAGCCCTCGCGCGTTCGTCGGCGGCGCGTCCGCCGCGCTCTCTCTCTGGCTCGCCGCAGGCGTCGCCGCGGCCGCCTCGCCTTGCGCCGGGAGCCGGCCCGGTGTGGGCGTTCCCATCCAGGTTCGCGCCGCCGCCGACAACGCCGGCGACTTCGGCACGCCGCAGGAGGCATGCGCGCGCACCTCGGTGGCGCTCGACACCCGGCTGGCGGTGCTGGATGCCAGCGACGTGTTCTACGGGTCTGTGTATGTTGCAGGCAATATGCGAGGCACGGTGGACTTGCCCTGGGGCTTCTGGATCTCCTTCGCGGTGCCCGGCCTCGAGTATCGCTACGTGGCCAACGCCACCGTGGACCAGAAGACCGTCTCCATGGGCGCCGGCGCCCTGGGCGTGCACGTACCGGTGATGGGCGACGCGCGCACCCAGCTCACGCTCGCGGTTCGCGCGCTGGTGCCCAGCGAGACCATCTTCGTGCGCGCCAAGCGCTACGGCTTCGAGCAGGGGCTCTCGCTCCTGCGCCAGCTGGGCCCGCAGCTCGAGCTCGACGGGAACCTCGGCGCGGTGGCCCTCGCCACGGTGGGACCCGGCCGCGAGACGCTGCGCTTCTCGCCCTTCGTCTCCGCGGACTTCGTGTACCGGCCCTGGCGGGCGCTGGGCCTCGCTGCCGGCGTGAACCTGCGGCCCCTCGACGCGCTCGATCTGCGAATGCAAGTGCGGGTGTATCCCTACCGGAGCCTGGCCATCGCCCTGGGCGCGGCTGCTCCGGTGGTGGGGCGAGATCGCACCGATCTCGCCGGCGCGTTCTCGCTGGGATGGGACGGATTTTGAGGTGCACGAGATGAAGCTCGAGAAGGTGGATCTCAACCTTTTGCCCGTGCTCGAGGCGGTGCTCGCCACCGAGAGCGTGGGCAAGGCGGCGGCGCGCGTGGGGCTCAGCAAGGCGGCCGCCAGCCACGCGCTCACCCGCATTCGAGCCCAGCTGGGCGACGCCATCCTGGTGCGTGCGGGACAGAAGTGGGTGCTCACCGAGCGCGCGGTGGCCATGGCCCCGCGGGTGACGGCGGCGCTCCTCGAGGCGCGGTCCATCCTCTCCGCCGATCGGCCCTTCGACCCCCAGGCGCTGCGCCGGGAGCTTCGCATCCTCGCGACGGATCAGATGCTCTCGATGCTGGGCCTCGAGCTGGGGCACGCGGTATCCGTGGCTGCACCGCAGGTGGGGCTTCGCTTCTTGCCGCTGGAGCCCGACATCACCGGCGCCTTGCGCGGCGAGGGCGACCTGGCGCTGGGGGTATTCCACGATCTGGCGCCGGAGCTTCGTACCCAGAAGCTCTTCGACGACGCCTTTGCGTGCGTGGTGAGAACGCAGCACCCGCAGGTTCGAGGGAAGCTCACGCTCGAAGCGTATCTGGCGCTTCGACACGTGATCATCGCGCCGCGTGGCGGCCCCGGAAGCGTGGTGGATTCTGCGCTCGCCGAGCTGGGTCTGGCGCGCCGCGCGGTGCGCTGGGTACCGTACTCGACGAGCGCCATCGAATTCGTGGCGGAGTCCGACTGCATCGCCACGCTCTCCCAGCGTCTCGCCCGCAAGTGCGAGAAGCGCTTCGGTCTGCAGGTACTCCCCCCGCCGTTCGCGCTCCCGCCCTGCGCCGGGCTCCAGGTGTGGCACTCGCGCCTCGATGCGGACCCTGCACACGCCTGGCTGCGCCGCCTCGTCGCCAAGGTCGCACACCCCAAGAACCGTCGTCGCGCCGGAAGCTGATTGGGCAACTACATCAGCTTCCGCGCGGCGTTGGCCACGAGGGTGCGAAACCATCGATGCGAGGGATCTGCATCGATGCGCGGATGCCATACCTGGCTGATGGTGTACGGGGCGAGCACCAGCGGTGGACGTAACACGCGCAGCGCGAACCGCTCCGCGTAGGCCAACGCCAGTCGCTCGGAGATGGTGAGCACGCAGTCGGTGCGCGACACGAGATCGAGCGCGACCACGAAGTAGGGGACGAAGCGCGTGACGTTTCGGGTGAGGCCTCGCTCCGCCAGCGCCAGGTCCACGGTGCTTCCGGAGCGACCGCGGGGGGCCACCAGGACGTGCTTCATCGACAGATAGCACTTGAGGGTCAGCTTGCCCGCCACCCGCGGATGATCCTTGCGCACCACGCAGGCGAAGCGCTCACGAAAGAGCGCCTGGGTGCGGAGCTCCGGCGGGAGATCCGGAAACACGCCCAGCGCCAGGTCGACCTGCCCCGAACGCAAGGGGCTCGCATCGTCGGGCTGAATCGGGAGAAATCGCAGCGTGCAGTGGGGCGCCTCGCGCGCGAGCTCGGTGCCGATGTCGGTGCCTAGCAGGGCGAGCATGTGGTCGGTGACGTGTACACGGAACTCCCGGGCGCTCCGCTGCGGATCGAATGCTCTCTCGGGCTCGAGCAGCTCCCGGGCGCTCTCGGCCACGTCGCGCACGCGCTCGCGCACGGCTTCGGCTCGCTCGCTGAGGTGCCACGACTGTCCGGACCGCACCAGCACCGGATCGTCGATGCGCTCGCGGAGGCGGGCCAACGCGTGGCTCATGGCGGCCTTGCTCATGCCCGCTTGCTCCGCGGCCCGGCTCACGCTCTTGGTGCGCACGATCGCGTCGAGCACCGCCAGCAGGTTCAGATCGACCGGTGAGACCTTCACCGCCGTAGCAAGGTGAGGCCAATCTCACGCGTCCCCTTGGCGCGAGAGAGCGCGATCCAGAGCATGGTCATGGGCTCGAGGTACCGGGAGGAGGCGAGGGGACCCGCCTCGATGGCGTCGAGACCCACGTCCGTCGCGAGCCCTTTCACCAGGCTCCGCGCGTCGGCGTCGTCCGCCGCCACGAAGCTCGCCGCGCGCAAGGCGCCGAAGGCCGGGTTCGCGAGCGTCTCGGCGCCCTGCTGGTTGAACGCACGAACCACGCGCGCGCCCGGAAGGCGCTTGGCCAGCTCTTCGGCCGACGAGGTGGTGTGCCCGTACTGGAGCGTGAAACCTTTGCCGATGGCGTTCGTGCAATCTACAACGACCTTGCCGCTGAGAGCGCCCATCTCCGCCGCTGCGTCGGTCACCGCGCCCGCCGGGATGGCGAAGACCACCGCGTCAGCGCCCTCTGCAGAACCCCGCAGCGGCGACACTTCGGCGCCGAGATCACCGAGTGCGCGAGCCTCGTCCGATGCGCCGTCCCGGGCCGCGAGGCGCACCCGATGGCCCGCGGCGAGCCAGGCCTTGGTGAGCGCCCCGCCGATGCTGCCGCCACCCACCACCGTGAGTGCTCGCGGCTGCGCGGTACGAACCGTCGAGCGGACTTCCGCGCCGGTGCGCTTCGCCAGACCGAAGGCGATGTCGCGTCCGTGGCCCCAGGGCATCGCCAGAGAGATCCACAGCATCGCCAGCGGCTCGAGCTCCCGCGCATGGCGGAGCGAATCGAGCGCCACCGGATCGAAGCCCAGATCGGCGGCGAGCTTCACCGCCAGATCGCGGGCGCCCGCGTCGTCGCCGGCCACCGGCATGACCGCGCGGTGATCGCCGTAGCGCGGGTTCTGCATGTTCTCGAGGCCGGTGCAGTTGAAGGCCTTCACCACCCGAGCGTTCTTCGCGAGGCTCGCCACCACCTCGGCGCCGGAGCCGTCGTGGCCGTGGGTGAGGGTGAACCCCGCGCCAATGGGGTTGGTGACGTCGAGGAGCGGCTTGCCGCCGAAGTCGCCGGCTGCCTCCAGCGCAGCGGGGACCGCCGCCCAGGAGGTGGCCAGCACCACCACGTCACTCTCGCGCACCGCACCCGCCACCGACTGCATGGTGGCGCCAGCGTGGGGCGCCGCCCTCGACGCATCGCGGACGCCGTACGCCACCTGGTGGCCCGCCACCGCCCAGCCGCTTCCGAGTGTGGTGCCGACGTTGCCCGCTCCGATGACTGCAATGCGCATCTTTCGTCTCTCCTTGGGCCCTCGAAGGTAGCGCCGGCGCGTACGCACCGGGAGTGCCACCGAATGCAACTCGAAGGTGCATGGGATGCACCTTCGAACGTCAGCGACCCAGCGCCTCCACCACCAGGCGCGCCGTCTCGCCGCCGGAGAAGTTCTGCTGCCCGGTGATCAGGTTTCCGTCGCGCACCGCGAAGGAGCGCCAGAGCCCTGCCTGGATGTAGTTCGCGCCGAGCTTCTTCAGCTCGTCCTCGATGCGCCAGGGCATGATGTGCTTGCCCTCCGGGAGCGCCTTCATCTGCCACACCGCGCGGTCGGCGAAGTCCTCCTCGACGTTGGCGAAGCCGGTGACGGTCTTCCCCTTCGCCAGGAGCTCGCCGCTGGAGAGCTTGGCGTAGCGCAAGATGGCGACGCCGTGGCAGAGCGCGACCGCCAGCTTGCCCGCCTCGTAGAGCTCCACGAACTTGGCGTGGAGCGCGGTGGCCTTTTCGAAGGTGAACATCGGCGCCTGGCCACCGGCCACGACGATGGCGTCGAAGGCTTTCGCGTCGATCTCGCTCACGGGTCGGGTCTTCTCCAGGAGCGCGGCCAGCTTGGGGGTGGCGATGAACCCCATGCTGACGAGATCGCTCGCCGAGTAGCCGCTCGGATCGCGCGGATCGCTCATGCCGTCGGCCTCGCACTTGCCGCCCTGGGGGCTGAAGATCTCCACCTCGTAGCCGGCCTCCTCGAAGACGAAGTACGGATGCGTGAGCTCGCTCCACCAGAAGCCCACGGGCCACTGGGTGGTGGTGGAGACGGCTGGGTTGGAGACGACGATGGCGACGCGCTTCTTGGCGCGGGGATTGACGACGTTGGGGTCTTGCAGGCTCATGATGTTGGCTCGGGGGTTGGAGGAACGTTGCCCCACGAACCTTCGGCATCGGGGGCGCCCGGGTCAACGCAACGAATCCGAACATCGAGTTGCACGCCGTGCAACTCGCGCCCTTCTCCCTTGGTGCCGCCGGCCGAACATGCGCTACCCTCTCTCGATGAAGGCCACGCAGCGCTGCCCCAAGTGCGGGGGCAAAAAGCTCTGGTTGATCGACCCCTTTCGCGTTCCTTCCGACACAGCGGGCGGGCAGGAGATGTTCGTCGTGCCACACCAGAGCACCGGCGGTTGGGTGAGCCTCCGCGCGAACCCGGTGGGCTCGTTCGAGCTGTTTCTGTGCGCGGCGTGCGGGTATTCGGAGCTCTACGCGAAATCGTTCGCGGAGCTGGAAGCAAGGCCCGACGGGAGCGTTCGACTCCTCGACATGACCGACCCCAAGGCTGGGCCCTTCCGATGAGCGCCTCCTCCGAGATCCCGCTGTGGCGCCGGCTCGCCTTCGGCCTGCTGTTGATCGCCGCGCCCGTCCCGCTCCTCATGAAGGTCCACGGCGATTTCGACAAGCTGGCGCTGCCGGCGCTTTCACCCCTCGTGGCCGCGCTCGTCGTGCACCTGCCCCGGCTGGGCCCCCAGCTCATGGCGCGCTCCATCGCCTGGGCGAACGCGCTGCTGGGCGTGGTGCTGGCGGTGCTGGGAGGTTCCACCGAGAGCACGGTGGGTGCGGTGCTGTGCGCAGCATCGGCAGCGGCGCTGGCGCTCCTCGGACGCCAGGGGCTCGCACAAGCGGCTGCGGCTTCGGGCCGGCGCGCGGTGGCGTTTCCCGGAACGCTCCTGCTGCTCATGGTGCTCACGCTCGCGGATGCCCAGACGTACACCCTGTTCGCGGTCTTACTGCACTTC
>JABFRG010000834.1 GCA_013141295.1 Polyangiaceae bacterium | reverse complement strand
GGCGCTTCGCGGGCCGCACGGCGGACATCGGTGCCCACGTAGCCGTGCGCAGAGCCGCGAATGATGTCGCGCGCCCAGCCGGCGATCTTGGCGCGCGCGAGATAGCCGTCGATGTCGGTGAGATCGTGGAATCCGTAGGTCGAGGCCACCCCGCGCAGAACGATTCCGCTGTCGAAGAGCGTGCGGGCGAAGGCCGCATCGAATCGGTGCGCGGTGGCGAGCGCCAGCGCGAGCACGAGGTTGCCGCCCGCCGACTCACCCGCCAGACCGATGCGCGAAGGATCGCCGCCGTAGCGTGCCACGTTGTCGCGAACCCACAGCAGCGCCTGGGCGGTGTCCTCCAGCTGCGCTGGGTACCGATGTCGCGGCCCGAGCCGGTAGTCGACGTTGAACACGAGGAAGCCGCGACGGGCAAGCGAGAGCGCCATGACCCGGTGGGTGTTCTTGGACAGCATCGTGAAGCCGCCGCCGTGGACGTACATGACCGTGGGCAGAGGCGTCCGGGCGCGGGTGGGGACGTACACGTCGAGCCGATGCGGGGCCCCTTTCTCGCCATAGGCTCGGTTGGGATGCACCTTCACGGCGTAACGCGCCGGACGCGCTTCGGGTAGCGCGTAACCCAAGGTGGAGAGCACCTCGGCGCCCAGCGTGACGGCGCGCGCGCGAAGAGCCAGGGGCAAGTGCGCCAGAAGCGGGAGCGGGGTCATCTTCCGGAAGAATACACGCTCGTCTCTTTGTGCGCCAAGCGTTCGCCCGCGGGCGCTCCGCTACTCTTCCAGGATGATCTCCGCGAGGTTGCGCGGGTCGGCCCGAACGCGCACCGTTTGGCCGATCATGGATGCAGCCTGCATCATGTTCATGAGCCGTTTGAAGGAGGCTTCGTACGGGCCCTGCGGGCCCTGCACCTGCACGACGAAGCGGAGCACCGGCTCGTTGTTGATGCGGGTGCCGGTGGGCTCGGCCCGGGCGATGCGGCCGGTGAGGGCGATGCCGTGGGTGCGAATCCAGGCGGCCCGCTTGGCGGCGGCCCGGGCGCGGAGCATCGACACCAGACCGATGGTGAAGAACACGCTGCCGATGCCCGCCGGGATGATCTCGCCGATGGCGCCGGGGGACTCGAGGTCGAACCCGCTGGAGATGAAGATGCCGGCGCCCACGACCAGCATGATGAAGCCCACCATCATGAAGATGGCGCCGAACAGGCAGCCGACGTTGCTCGCCTGCGAGGCCGCCCGCGACGCGCCCTCCTGGGTCGTGGCCTGGGTGTAGGCGCCACCGGACGAAGCGCAGAGCCCGAGGCCCGGAAAACGCGCCTGCACCATCGGGAGGATCTCCGGCGTGGGGAGCTCTCGCAGAATCTGCGCCGCGGCCTGGACGTTGCCCATCATCTCGTAGGCGTGGGCGCGAAACACCGACGCCATGGCGTCCACCGAGTCCGCGATGGGTACGGCATCCTTCTGGGGACCGAGCCACTGGAGCGCGCGCCCGGGATCACGCTCGCTGATGGCGATCACCGCCGCCGAGAGCCGGTACTCGGTGTCGGCCTCGAGCTCCGCGGCGCACGGGTTCATGACCGAGAAGAACGCTTGCGCCACCGGCACGTTGCCCTCTGCCAGCGCGAAGCGACAGAGCCGGCCCAGCTGCTCCTGACGATGGCGCGGGAGCACCACGGCGTCGAGGGTGCTCTCGGTGAGGGCCTTCACGAACGGCTTGTTGTCGCGGTTCGTCTCGTACTGGCAAAGCAGCATGGTGAGGGTCGCCAGGTCCTCGCTCACCGTGACGTCGCCCGCCTCGCCCCGCTCGCGCATGCTCTGCCAGATGCGGAGCGCCTCGTCCTGCCGTCCGGGCATGATCGCCATTCCCCCGAGCAGACCTTGCAAGCCGGGCGATGGAACGCGCGGACGGCCATCTTGCGCCCGCAGGTTCGCCATGCGACCGGGATCGTGCGGATTCGCGCCGGGCGGAGGCAGCAGCGAGGCGAAGAGGCTCTCGCGCTCCCGCAGGTTCACCGGCGCTTGGCATCGCGGGCAGGCCGCCGGGCCGCCGGCCACCGGACCGAAGGCCGGGGCGAGGCAGCGCGGGCAGATGAATGCGCGGGCGGAGATGGCGTTGCGATAGGCGTTCACGCTCGAAGCGTACACCAAGGAAGCGGCGGCGAACGCCATTCGCGGCGCTCCGAAGTTGCTCGAAATTAGCTGGATTCACGGGCAACATGCGCCGATGCTCCGTGTCACCGGCCGCCCGCTCGCGGCCCTCGCCGCATTCGCCCGCACCCGCCCCGGCTCCTTCGTGGTCCAGCGTTCGTTCCGCGCCCAGCTCGGCATCGATCGCCTTCTCGCGCTGCCGGATACCGCGCGCGATCGCTGGCCCATCGACAATCGTCCCTGGCCGGCCCGCGCTCCGCGGACGCGGGCCGCTTCCGCCGGAGGTGCGCCGGACGGATGGGCGCCCACCAGCGACGCCATCGTACGCGCCTATCGCGAAGGCCGAACGACGCCGCGGGAGATCGCGTTGCGCGTTCTCCGGGGCGCTGAGGACCTGGCGCGCGCCGGTTGTCCGGTGTTCTACGAGACCCGAGAAGAAGACGTGCTGGCCGATGCCGACGCGTCCACCCTGCGCTGGGCCCGCGGCGAGCAGCGCGGCGATCTCGACGGCGTGCCCTTCGCCGTGAAAGAGCAGATCGCCGTGCGCGGCCTCTCGCGGCGCTGCGGCACGCGCTTCCTGCCGGCCACCCCCATGACCATCGACGCCACCATCGTGGCGCGCCTGAAGGACGCCGGCGCCATCGCCACCGGCATCACCACCATGACCGAATTCGGCATGACGCCCTCCGGCGCGAGCCCGCTCCGGAACATGCCGCGCAACCCACACGATCGCGACCGACTCTGCGGCGGCTCCTCTTCCGGATCGGGCGTGGCCGTGGCAACGGGGCTGGTACCGCTGGCGCTGGGCGCCGACGGCGGCGGGTCCATCCGCATCCCGGCGGCCATCAACGGCTGCTTCGGCATCAAGCCCACCTGGGGACGGCTGAGCCGGGAGGGCGACCCTTCGGGCGGCACCGTGGCGCACGTGGGCCCGCTGGCTTCCTCCACCTGGGATCTCGCGCGCATGCTCGAGATCTGTGGCGCCAGCGATCCCAAGGACGCCGAGACCCGCGAGGCACCGCCAGTGGGCGATCTCCTGGCGATGCTCAACAGCGGCGTGCGCGGCATGATCATCGGCGTGCCGCGCTCGGAGTGGGCCGACGCGCCGCCGGACATCGCGCGGGTGTGCGAGGAAGCGCTCTCCGCGCTGGTGAAAGAGGGCGCGATTCTCCGCGACGTCACGCTGCCGTTCGTGCGCTACGCGCCCGCCATCGGCTACATCACCATCGCGCTCGAGGCGCGCACCGGCCTGCGCGAGGCCTGGCGCGACCACGTGGACGAGATGAGCCACGATCTCCAGGTGAGCTTCGCTTCGCTCGACGCGTTCTCCGCGCTCGACTACGGCGACGCCCAGCGGCTGCGCGCCGGATTGCGGCGCGATCTCCGGAACGTGTTCCAGGAGGTCGACGCGCTGGCCCTCCCCACCACCCAGACCACCGCGCCCAAGGTGAGCGAGCTCGAGCGCCAGTGCGGCTTCCTCGACCCGGCGGTCCTCGACGCGCTCTGCCGCTTCACGTTCCTGGGCAATCTCACCGGTCATCCGGGCGCGTCCATTCCTGCCGGGGTCGATGGCCAAGGCCTCCCGGTAGGGCTGCAGATCATGGCCGACGCGTGGGACGAGGGCACCGCGTTGGTGGTGAGCGCGACCCTGGAAAAAGCCGGTCTAGCACGCGTACGCAAGCCCACGATTGCGTCGTCAATCCTCGAGTAGCGCGAGCACACCGCGAACGATGCGATCGCAGCGTTCGCCGTCGAAGGAGAACGCCGCCGATGCATCGGCGTCGGTGTGCTCCACCGCGCGCCGGAGCTCGATTCGTGCGCGGTGGCTCCGCACGCGGACGTTCTCCTCGCTGAGGCCGAGCATGGTCGCCACTTCGTCCACCGGCCGCGCTTCGATGTCGCGCAGCATGAACACCTCGCGCAAGGGGGCGGAGAGCGCGTCGACCGCGCGCTCGATGCGTGCGAGCGCCTGCTTGGCGGAGACCTCTTGCTCCGGGGTGGCCGAGCCCGAAGGCACGCGCTCCGCGTCCTCCATGGGCCGCAGGTCGGCGCTGTGGGTGTTTCGCGTCATGCTGATCGCCTCGTGGTACGCAATGCGCCCGACCCAGGCGCCGAAGCTCGCTCGACCCTCGTAGCCATCGAGCCGCCGAAACACCTTGACCCAAACCCGCTGCGCGCAATCTTCGGCGTCGGCATCGCGCCGCAGCACCGCACGGCACGCGCGATAGACGAGGCGATTGTAGCGGCGCATGAGCGCCTCGAAGGCCACGTGCCGGGCCGCGAGCGGCGTGGCATCCGCCTGCGCGACGCTGCAGAGCTCCGCATCGGAGGATTGGAGTGCGCTGGGCATGAGGATGGTCTACCGCGGAATCGTGAGCTTGGCTGCGGCCGCGAGATCGAGCGGCTGCTCGAGCACGATGCCATTGGCCCGGAGATCGAAGGCCAGGATCGCCAGGTAGTCGGCGGCCGGGAGCGAGCGTGGGGCCGCCGGAGGCATGTTCTCCACCGCGAACGTCGCGACGTCGCCCACCGTGACGAACGTGCCCTTTCGGGCCTTCGCTCCGGCCGGCGGTGCGAGCGGCAACGCACCTTCCTTGAGCCCCACCAGGCGCGGGGCGTCGCCCTTTCCACCGCCGGTCGGCCCGTGGCAGCTCGCGCAGTGCGCGCCGTAGAGGCCCGCGCCGCGATCGGCCTGCGCGACGAACGTGGCGTCCTGCGCGGTCGGAGTGGCAGCGCCCGGTGCTTCCCCTCCGGGGGACGCGCCGCCGCAGGCGCCGAGAAGGGTGAGAACGAGGGGCCCGGCGAGCGAGTGCGTGCTGTACATGGGTCGTCGACGTTCCGACAGTGGTCCGCGTTACAGAATTCTTGGGCGCGGCGCGGAGCCGAAGCGAGGTACTCTCGGAGCGTGACCACGTGGCTTCCGAATCTCGTGGGATCGGTGGCCATCTGGCACCTGGCCGCCGACCTCAACCGTCCCAGTCTCATGGGCGGTCGTCTGCTGGTACCCGAGCTCGACGGACCGGCGAGCCTTCCGACGACGGTGCGCTGGCACGTGGCCGACTATTTGCCGCTGGACGACGCCCGGACGGCGCATCCCCAGGACGCGGAGGCGGCCATCGAGGCGTTCCGGAGCGCACTTCGAAAGCTCGACGCCGAGCTCGAGAGCCCGACCTCGGGCTTTACCCGATTTCGCGAGGCCTTCTCGGTTCCCGATCTGAGCGCCGAGGACTGCTACTTCTTCGACCCCAAGAGCAAACAGCTGCGGGTCGCCAACTGGGGCGCGACCCCCCGGAGCCAGGGGGCGCGAAGCATCGCGGTGCACACCGCGGCGCGCTTTCCCCAGGCAGAAAAGAGACGCGGTGGAGGCGCCTCCGGCTCGCCCCGCGCCAGCGATACCGGCGCCACCGGCGGTGCGGTCCGCGGACGGCTCGGCGCGGGCATCGGCGCGGTGCTCTTGCTCCTCCTGGGCATCGGTGCGTTCGTGTATCTGCGGGTGCTCCGCACGCCCACCGCGAACGTGGGTCCGCCGCCGTCCGCGCCCGGCGCGCTCCCCACCCCGGCGGCCACCCCGGCGC
>JABFRG010001236.1 GCA_013141295.1 Polyangiaceae bacterium | reverse complement strand
TCATCGTGGAGCCCGGCGCCTTTCGCACGAGCCTGTTCGGCTCGGCCTTCCGCACCATGCCGGTCATCGACGCGTACGAGAGCACCGTCGGAAAAACCCGCGCCTACGCCGCCGCAGAGGCCGGCAAGCAAGCGGGCGATCCCGAGAAGGCCGCACGCGCCATCCTCGAGGCCGTTGCCGCCGGCGCGCCCAACCTGCGTCTTCCGCTCGGGGCCGACGCCGTTGCAGGCATTCGCGGCAAGCTCGCGAGCGTGGCCCGCGACGTCGACGCCACAGAGGCCGTGGCCACTGCCACCGCTTTCGATGCGTAGTGGGTATTCCCGTTCCGGGTGGAATGCGCGCATACTGGACGTATGGGCGTACGTGGCTCAGGGCTGACCCACATCCGATACGGACACGCGACGCGGCCCACCGAGCTTTCGCTGGTGTGCCCGCGCTGCGCGGCCGAGATGCGGGCCACACAGCCGTCGAGCACGACGCGGGTGTCGGCGGGCGATTGCACCGCGGGATGGAACGAGCCGTGGGCCCTCGCGTGCACCGCGTGCACCTACCGCAAGCGCGGCGCGACCTGGGACGAGCTCCGGGAGACGTCGGCGCTCTTCTACCGAGCCGACGTGGCCGGCGTGACGCTATGGGCGTGGAACCGCGCGCATCTGACGATGTTGCTCGGTGTGCTCGAAGGCCACCCTCCGGCCGGGCCCCTCCTGTACTTCTCCACGTACATGCGGCGTCAGTGGCTCGTGAGGACCCGGCGCGCGGCCTTTGCCCGTGCCGCCCGGCGCATGCTCGCCGGCGCCCGAGCGAGGTAACGACTGCGCCCGGGTGCGGGTGTAGGATCGTGCGACGGTCCATATATATGCACCATACACACATCAGAAACGGTTCGTGGCAACGCTTCGTGGGCCACGGCATCCAAACGGTCCTCGCATGATCCCGCGCGCCTTCTCTCTCACGCTCGCTTTGGGGCTGTTGCTGGTGCCCGTGACATCGAGTGCCCAGCCGCGGGTCCACGTCGATGCGCGCGGCGCCGCGGGCGTACGTGCGGACCTCGAGCGCATCGTGGCCGGCGAAGAGGGCAACGGGTGGTTCCTCGATCGCACGCACTTCGACGCCATCTACCCGGTGCTCCTGCAGACGGTGTGCCGCGCCAGCAGCGCAGCCCGCGAAGACGTGCTGGCCACGCTCGACGAGGAGTCGAAGGCCGCCGGCGATCCCCGGGAGCTGTTCAACCAGGACGGCCGGCGCTCGTCGCGGGTCGACGCAGCGCTCCACCTCCAGCGCATGCGCGACGCGCTCCAGCGCACCCTCGACACCGCCGAGCGCGACTGCCCGTTCTGGGTGCGGCCCGCGGTGGGCTACGACGGGCGGCAAACGGACCGTAATCGATTCAGCCTGAGCCTGGAGACCGGTGGTCTCTTCCAGGTGCGACAGAGCGCCGGCGCGTGGGGCTACGGGGCCGGCGGCGGCGTACGCATTCTCCCGGGCTACGGCTTCGGGCGCGTCTCGCTCCTGGGCGGCCTCGAGCTCACCGGCGGCGCCATGACCAACGTCGTCTCGCAATCGCAGTTCACCATCAACTATCTACCGGCCATTCCGCTGGTCCTGCGCATTCACGATACCAATTGGCACTACGACTTCGAGATCGCCGGAGTCGGGCTCTTCCAAGGCGACAACACCGCCCTCAGCATGGGTACCCGGGTGGGCTTGGGCATCGGCCTCTCGGCCCTCCGCACGCGGTTCTTCATTCCGTGGGCCGGCCTGGCGGTGGCCTACGAGTACTACTTCGAGAACGACCGCCGCCCCATGGCGCACTTCTTCCGCGGAGGCTTGCGCATCGGCTTCCAGTGGGATCCCTAGCCCGGTTCGCGGTGTCCGGAATCGTGTCCTGGTGGCCCCGGGGCCGAGCGCGCATACTCCCGGCATGAGCTACATCATGGTCGACATCGAATCGGACGGACCGATTCCCGGGGACTACTCGATGATCTGCCTCGGCGCAGTGGTGGTCGAGGCGGGTCTCTCGCGAACTTTCTACGGGCGCTTGCGCCCCATCTCCGATGCATGGGTCGAGGCATCGCTGAAGGTGAGCGGCTTCACCCGCGCCGAGGTCATGGACTTCGACGATCCGCGGGCGGTCATGGAAGCCTTCGCCGCGTGGCTGGCCAGCCTGAAGACCAAGCGCCTGCTGTTCATCTCCGACAACAACGGATTCGATTGGCAGTTCGTGAACTGGTACTTCCACCACTTCCTGGGGAAGAACCCCTTCGGCTTCAGCTCGCAGAACCTGGGTTCGCTCTACAAGGGCATGGTGAAAGACACCTTCTCGACCTTCAAGCACCTGCGGAAGACCGAGCACACGCACAACCCGGTGGACGATGCCCGCGGCAACGCCGAGGCGCTCCTGCACATGAAGGAGCACATGGGCCTCAAGATCGCCCTCGACTGAAAGCGGCTCAGCCCCTGGGCACGCCGCCCACGGCCCAGTTCTCCGGAGGCACCTCCCGCAGCACCACGCGAATGCTCTCCCGCGGGGCACCCACCGTCGACTCCACGGCATCGGTGAGGGCGCGCATGAGCGCCACCTTCTGCTCCTTGGTGCGACCCTCGATCAACGTCACTTCTACCAGCGGCATGCTCGTTCCTCCGTTGCGAAGCCCGTCACGCTACCAGGCACTTCGGCGTGGCGCAGACAATGTCCTTGCGCGCGCGCCCGCCGCGATCCATATTCGCCGAACTATGAAGCGCGTAATCCTCGCATTTACCTACCGCGGAGCGGGTCCCTAAGGGCGAGGAGCGTTTCACGTTCGTCGACCTCCGAGGCCGGCTCCGCTGCAAAGCGAGCCGGCTTCGCTGCGTTCGGGCACTCCTGCACGACGTCACGGCGAAGTCCTCACCACTTCGAAGATTGGCGTGCCTACGGACGGCACGTCGGAGGACACGTCCATGCCCCGCATCATCCCCACCACACGACTCCGCAACATCGGCATCATGGCCCATATCGACGCCGGAAAGACCACCTGCGCCGAGCGGATTCTCTTCTTCACCGGCCGCGTGCGCGCCCCCGGCGAAGTGCATCGTGGCACCACCCAGCTCGACCACCTCCCGCAGGAACGGGCCAAGGGAATCACCATCACGTCGGCGGCCACCACCGTTTCGTGGACGCCGCAATCGGGCATTCACGAGGGCGCGGAGCACCGCATTCAGCTCATCGACACCCCCGGACACATCGACTTCACCATCGAGGTGGAACGATGTCTGCGGGTGCTCGACGGCGCTGTATTCGTGCTCGACGCCGCTAGCGGGGTCGAGTGCCAATCGGAGACGGTTTGGCATCAGGCGGTGCGACATGGCATTCCCCGGCTCGCCTTCCTCAACAAGGTCGACAAGCCGGGCGCCGACGTGGCCATGTGCCTGGGCGATCTCCGGGAGCGCCTGGGCGCGCGGCCGGTGCTGCTCACCTTCCCGGGCACCGGCGGCCTGCTCCTCGACGCCTTGCGCACCCGAGGCATCGCGTTCGACGACGAGGCCGGACGGCAGTTCCACATGGTGCCGGCGTCCGAGCTCTCGGACGACGATCGGCGAGCCGTCGACCTCGCGCATACGCGCTTGGTGGAAGCCTGTGCGGACTTCGACGACGAGGTCTTCGAGGCCTTCTGTCGCGGAGCCCCGGTATCGCCCATCGCACTCGAACGCGCCATGCGCGCCGGGACGCTCTCGGGCGGCCTCCTGGTGGTCCTCTGCGGTTCGGCCCTGAAGAACCGCGGCATCCAGCAGCTCCTCGACGCGGTGGTGGCCTATCTGCCTTCGCCGGTCGATCTTCCGCCGGTCTCGGGTACCGAGCCCGGCGATGAAAACGCCATCGTGCTTCGCCCGCCGCGAGACGACGCGCCCTTCACCGGGCTCGCCTTCAAGACGGTGAGCGATCGCAGCGCCGGCGTCGTCACCTTCGTCCGCATCTACTCGGGCACGCTCACCGCGGGCACGGAGGTGCGCGTTCTTCCTCGCGACACTCGGGAACGGGTGAGGCGCATGTTCGTGCTCCACGCCGATTCGCGCGAGGAGATCACCGAAGCCCACACCGGCGCCATCGTGGCCATCGCGGGGCTTCGCTCGGCGCGCACCGGGGATACCTTGTGCGCGGCGACGAGCCCTCCTCTGGTCCTCGAGCGCATCCTTGCGCCCGAACCGGTCATCCAGATCGCCATCGAACCGGCCACCGCCGACGATCGCGATCGCTTCGGAGAGGCCATCGGACGCATGCTGGTGGAAGATCCTTCGCTCCAGGTCTCGTCGCACCCGGATACGGGTCAGACGATCCTCTCGGGCATGGGTCAGCTACATCTGGAGATCACCGTGGATCGGCTGCGAACCGATCACGGCGTATCCGTCGCCATGGGCAAACCCGAAGTTGCCTATCGCGAAACCATCGCGGCGCCCGCTCGGGCCGAATACCGGTACATCAAACAGCCGGGCGGCTCGGGTCAGTATGCCGTGGTCACCCTGACGGTGGCGCCGGGCCCACGCGGCTCGGGAATCACGTTCGTCGACGAAACCGTGGGCGGCGTGATTCCCCGGGAGATGATCCCGGGCGTCGAAAAGGGTGTTCGCGGCGCAGCAAGTCGCGGCGTCTTCGCCGGGTTCCCAGTGGTCGACGTCGTGGTGAAACTGGTCGACGGCGCGTTCCACGCGAAGGACTCCTCGCCCGCGGCTTTCGAGATCGCGGGCTCCCTGGGGTTCCAGCGCGCGGTACGCGCGGCCGGCGCCGTTCTCCTCGAGCCGATGACCACCGTCGAGGTCACCGTCCCCGAGGAGCTCACCGGCGACGTCGTGGGCGATCTCGCATCGCGTCGCGGCGTCGTGAAGAGCATCTCGCCTCGTGGTCACGGCGTCGTCATCGGCGCACGGGCGCCATTGGGCGCGATGTTCGACTGGATCTCGCGCCTCCGCGGCCTCACCAGCGGTCGCGGCTCCGCTGTGGCCAAGGTCGATGGGTACGACGTGGTGCCCGACGTCCTTGCCCGGGCGAAGCTCGGCGCATCGTGAGACCCACCCGGGCCCTCCTCTTCTTCGGAAGGCGAGGGCCCGGGTCTTTGTGCCCCACGTAGTGTCCAGCCGCCGTCGACGGCCTCGGGGAGAGGTCGCGGCGGCGCTTCAGGGCGCCTTCTTGCCGCGCGCTCGCTGCCGCATCGACGTGCCGTACCAACGGCGAAACGCGCGTGACAGCGCCGACGTCTCGGAGAACCCGAGGAGGAAGGACGTGTCGGTGGCGGTGCGCTTCTGCTCCAAGAGCTCCAGCGCGGCGTCCCGTCGCAGTTCGTCGAGGACCTTTCGATAGGTCGTTCCTTCGGCGGCGAGCGCCCTTCGCAGCGAACGCTCCGACATGCCGAGATCGCGGGCGATGCGCGCGCTGGTCGGCGGCCCCGAGGGCAGGCCTTCGAGGAGGAGCGCACGGACGCGATCCGCGTAGGCCGCATGAAGGTCCGCCCGCCGCTCCAGGATACCCATGAAGTAGCGGCTCAAGGCGGCATTCTCCCCACTCGGGCGCGCGCCGAGGAGCGCCGGGTCCAGGTCGGCGCCATCGCGCGTGGACCCCCAGACGATCGGGGCGCCGAAGTGGGCGGCATGAACCCGCTGCGGGTCGCCCGGCGCCGCGTGACGAAAGTGGATGCGCAAGGGCGTCGCGCGCGCTCCGAAGCCCCCGCGCAGGCCGCCCACGAACTCTGCCAC
>JABFRG010000199.1 GCA_013141295.1 Polyangiaceae bacterium | reverse complement strand
TCGTAGGACCACGCGGCGCCCCGTGAGCACTGGAGCTTCGAGGCAGGTCCGTTCTGTTCCAAGAGGCACGCGTCGCTGCCCCGAAGCGCCACCTGATACCCGTAGCGCTTCTGGCAGAGGCTCCGTGGCGCGCATGGATGGGGCAGTGCGAAACGCGCGATGGCGGCGTGTGGCGCGTCGCACTGGAGCCGGCTCCCGTCGTACTCGTGCGTTTGGTGGAGGCATACCACCGCAGCGGAGACCGAGAGGCTCGCCGCGTTGGACAGCGCAGGGGTTTCGAGGACCGTCGCGCCTGGGCCAACGTCGCCCCCTGGCGACGTCCCGGAGCACCGCACGAGGCGGCTCGCGCCATCGACGGCGACGCACGTGCGATCGCCGCCCGCGCCGAGGAGGATGGCACCCGCCGTGGGCCACACCACGGGGACGGTGAGAGGTGCCGCGCTCGCGGGAGCGGCGACCTGCCCACGCCCGTTTGCGCCCCAGCAGCGCACGACGCCACTCGCGTAGCGCACACAGGAATGCGCGCGTCCCAGCGCCAGCCGGCTCAGGCCGAGATTCAGCCCGTTCCCTTCGCTGGGCCCCTCGGCGGCGGGGGCTCCGCCTTCGGGCGGCGGCGAGGGCGCTGCCGAGGGCGCCGGGGCCGCTCATCGGAACGACGGACACGGCAAAAGAGTCACATTGACTTTTTCAGAGTAGGCCGAGCAAAGGGGCATCCGCAATCCGCAACGTAGCCCCTCGGGCAGCTGGGTTCGCGGCGCGACTTGGGAGTGGCTGAGATGTCCGGCTGTTCATAGACATGGGCGAACCACGTCTCGGTCGGAACGGGTTCGTCGGTGCCAATGTCTACGATCACTTCCCCCCAAGGGAGCGAGCGCTTCTGCACCGCCCCCCAGTTGTGGGGGAGCACCGCCGCGCGCGACGTCGCCGGCGGTACCGGCACCGTGGCCTCGCAATAGACGGTGAAGGACCGCGACTCACGGATGGAGACCGAGAGCACGCTGTGCGGCCCGCCTCCGATGAGCGTGATGCGGTTTCCGTAGTTGATGGTGTGGCCCGCAGGAGAACGCCCTCCCCGATGAGAATGGCGCACGACATCAGGTCGCCGGCCGAGATCGCGACCACGGGAACTCCGCCATCGTCCGACGGGGCCGTGAGCTCTTCTCGTGAAGTGGCGAGCGTGCATCGGGCGGAGCACGCGACTATTCGCGAATGGCCTGGTGATTCTCGATGAGAGCGAGGTGCCTTTCGGTGCTCGTCCGAAGCTCGCTCGGTCCGGGCGGCAAACGCTCCATGGCTTTCTTCTCGGTGGCGAGCGCCTCGTCCCATCGCTGGGCTTCGGCGTAGGCGGCTGCCAGCGTATCGGTGTACGACGCGCTGGGTTCGCGCGCCTCGGCCAACGTTGCCCAGTGCACGGCGTCGTCCGCCGAACGGAGGGAGGCGTCCATGGACGTGGCCCTGAGCCAGGCGAGATTGTTCATCCCGAAGGGATTCCCGGCTTCGGCAGACCTCTGGAGGAGGGCTATCCCCTCCTCGCGTCGTTCCGCATAGTGGACATACAAGGCTCCCGCCTCGCCCTGGGCCTGCGCATCGCCGGCGGCTGCTCGCGCTGCAACGTCTCCGTAGTAGAAGAGGATCTTCCGCACGCGCCACGCCTCCGACCAGGGCATGTACACGGCCGAGAGGATGGTCCCCAACCCGAGCAGCGCGAGGACGGACCGCGCGACGAGCTTCCAGCGCGGTGTTGCCCCGTAGACTCCCACCAACCAGCCGAAGACGAGACCCGATACGTGGGCTGCGTTGCCGACGGTCCACACCTTCGCAACGGTGAGGACGATGCAGAGCACGAGCCACCCCAGCATCCATCGAGTCGTCCTCGGCGTGGCGAACCCGGCGTACTCCGGATCGCGCGACCGGCGCGACGCGACGAATCCGAAGAGCGCGTAGACGACGCCCGAGAACCCGATGCCCGTCGCGCCGGAAACGAGCAATTGCCACCCCGAGCTCACCAGCGCCGAAGTCACGATGAACGCCGCAAAGCGCGTTCGACCCAGCTTCGGCTCCATCAATCGGCCGAGATCGCGGGTCCACCACATGTTGAAGCCGACATGCCAGACTTGCAGATGGACGAACGCGCTCGTCAGGAGGCCCCACACGGCGCCATGCCAGAGCCGCGGGCCCGACGGCGCGACGACGTCGATGGGCACGACCGTCGGCGCGTAGTTGAGGAGCAGGAAGAGCGTGGTGCAGATCACCAGGACCGCGAGCGTCACCGGCGGCACTTTGGAAATCACCGAGGTCGTTGCGGGCACCCTCGCCGTCGCGACCGGATTCGGGCTTGGCAGCAAAGGAGGGTCGCCAACCGACACGCGCTGCGCCGACGGGACGGCTTCGGGGAACTCGGGATCGCTCATCGATGGGGAGAGTAGGCCAAGCAAAGGGACATCCGCAACGCAGCCCCTCGGGCATCAGGGCCTGTGGCGCGCTTTGAGGTGACGATTCTCCCAAGTTCCACTGCAATCGGGGAGGCTCTTTGCCGTATTTCCGTGGACACTGGCCCGCAGCATCCTCAGCCTTTCCGCGTATCACTCAGCGCCGCGTCCGCTCTCGCGATCCGAGCGAGATTCCGACGACGTGCAGCGTCGGGGGTTCAAAATGGAGCGAACCACGTCGTCGGCCAGACGGCCGACACGTCCGCAGCGGGCTATGCGATCAAGGTGAGGGCGAAGGTGAAGGATGAGGCGGCCACCGGGGCACCGCTGGCACGCGCTACGCCCTGACCAACGGCGCACTGCACGCCTCTCATCCACCGACCTCGTAGGCGACGCGGGGATCGCGCACCCGGCAGGGAGAGTAGGTCAAGCAAAGGGACATCCGCAACGTAGCCCGTCGGGCAGCCGGGGTCGCGGCGCGTTCTAACGGCCGTCGTGTGCTTACTTCTTCGCACTCCCGACCGAGCGGCAGATCTCTGACTCTACATCGTCGGGCTTCCGTTCGGTGGCCGTGGCGATCTCCGCGCTGACGAAGCCGAGAGCCCGACTCAACTGCCTCTTGTGATCGGGCGAGAAGGCTGAATCTCGTTCGTGCAGAAGGAGCAGCCTGGTGAGCGCGAGATGCCCCCAGAGATCGTTGCCCAGTTTCAGGGCTTGCATCATCGTTTCAGGAGGAGACGGCAGCGCCGGTGGAGGAGTGTCCAGAGCGCGAAGCCGAACAAGTATCGCTTCCGCTGTCTTTTTGTCCACCACACGGCGAAGTCCGACTTCGTGTGCCCGAGCGACGGATACCATCTCGAAGACGCGTTGCTCCCCCACGAAGCGGAGGCCGTAGACGATCTCGGCGTCCACTGGCACCGTCTTGAGCGGGCTTGAACCGTCGCGCAGCGTCCCAGCGACATCGAAGGCGACGTTATCCGAGTCTGGTTCGACAAACGACGAACGAGGACCGATGCCGGCAATCTCCATTACCGCGACTGGCGCGGAGATGACCTTGTCTCCCTTCGCGAGCGGGCGAGGCGGCTCAGCGGGGTTCGCTACTTCCGTTTTGGCAGTGCCGGAGTCGGCAACGTTGGGAGTCACTCTCGGACCTTCCTTCCGTGATGAGCAGGAGGCCGTTGCGGCGCCAACAACCAGAAGCGCACCAAGCGCCGCGAATACCTGCAAGCTGTTCACGCCACCTCCTTAGCAGGTCGACAGATTGGCTCAAGCCCTAGAACTCCCTTCTCAGTAGGTGCGAGAAGGTCACGTCGAAACAACTGGCGAGCTTCTTGAGTGTCGATGCGGGCGGGTCGAGATCACCTCGCTCGATCCTTTGGTAGTGCGAGCGCGAGAACTCGAAGCGACGAACCGCCCAGGCTACTCAGGCCGGACACGATTTTCCTCGATGAACATCAGGAGGTCTTCGGCCAAGATGCGGACCGTTCGCCCCTTCCGGATGGCGCGAAGCCAGCCTCTGGAGATCCAAGCCCGAACCGTCCGCTCATGGAGGCCAGGAGGGTAGGCCAAGCAAAGGGACATCCCCAACGTAGGCCCTCGAGGACCACGGCTCGCGGCGCGACTTGGGGAGTCAGTTCTCCCAAATTCCGTCGACAATGCACTCGGGCCGCGTCTTCGGGCGCAGATGTGCCCCGGCATTGCGCTTCGGTGCGGCTCAGGTCGCCGGCGGTGGCGCCCTCGCGTTGGGGAGCTGGAGGGCGGCGAGGAGTTTGGCTACGGAATCGGGGTGGGTAACGACGGCGCGGATACGCACGTTGCCGCCGCATCCGGGGCAGACGCGGACGTCAGTGGCAAAGTCCGCTTCAAACAAGGGCGCCCAACCCAGCCTCGCCGTGGGCGCGTAGAGCTCGCCGTCCAGCAGCTGCCGCCAGTGCGCGAAGGCTAGCACATGGCTGCTGACGCGCTCCGCGTCGCCGTTCTCCAAGAGCGCTGCGGTGGGCACGGCCGGCACGAAGACCGCACTCCCATCGCCACTCGGCCGCGAGTCAGGTACGCGCGGCTCGCGTTTCGGGCGCATGTAAAGTGCACGTTTGGCCGGCGGACGCGGGAGGACGCGGGCGCGGTGCCGATGGTGCGGCGCGAGGACGCCATGAAAGCGCAGCAGCGGGTAGCGCGGCGGTGGGACGATGCTCGCGAGACGCGCCAGGCACTCCACCCCTGCTACGCCTTCCAGCCGGGCAACGACGTGCGTGAGTACGCTGCCGAGCTGGCCGTGCGCTACTTCCGCGAGCAGAGCGCAATGCTGGCGAAGAAGCCGCTGGCGAAGCCGGCGTTCAAGTGTGGCCCCCAAGAGAACGCCCTGGCCTTTCGGCTGTTCGTGGACGAGTTCTTCGACGGCGTCGACCGCACCCCCGCTTGCCCCTGAGCTTCAGACGCCCTTTTCCAGGCTCGCGAACTTGCGCAGCGAAGGGAACAGGAGCATCCACACCACCACCACCAGGCAGGTGCCGATGCCGCCCAGCACCACGGCCTGCACCGGGCCGAGCCACTTGGCGGTGACGCCCGACTCGAACTCGCCGAACTCGTTGGACGCGGTGATGAACACCAGGTTCACCGCGCTCACCCGGCCGCGCATGGCGTCGGGCGTGCGGAGCTGCACCAGCGTGTGACGCACCTGCACGCTGATCATGTCCGACGCGCCCACCACGAACAGGGCGAGCACGCTGAGCCAAACGTGGGTGGAGACGCCGAACACCATGGTGGCCACGCCGAACACCGCCACCGAGCCGAACATCACAAGGCCGGCGTGCTTGCGGATGGGCACCAGCGTGAGGAGCAGCGCCATGGCCACCGCGCCCAGCGCCGTCGCGCCCCGAAGGAGGCCGCCCTCGCGAGGCCCCGCGTGGAGGATGTCGGCCGCGAAGAACGGGAGCAGCGCCACCGCGCCGCCGAAGAGCACCGCGAACAGATCGAGCGACACCGCGCCCAGCACCGGTTTGTTGCTCCACACGTAGCGAAGCCCCTGGCTCACCGCGACGAGCCCGGTCTCTTTCTTGCGCTCCGGCGGCGGCGGTACGCCGGGAATCGACGACAGCAGCAAGAACGCCATGAAGAAGACCGCCGAGCACACGGTGAAGGCGTGCTCCGGCATCTGGCGCTTCTTGAAGAAGTCGTAGACCAGGCCGCCCAGCGCCGGCCCCACCAGCGTGGCCAGGTTCAAAACCACCGAGCCGGCCGCGATGGCGCGGTTGAACGATTCGGGCGGCACCAGCGTGGGCAAGATGGCTTGGCTCGCC
>JABFRG010001054.1 GCA_013141295.1 Polyangiaceae bacterium | reverse complement strand
CCATGTATGCGCATCCGCGCGGCTTCGCAGGAATGAAGCCGCGCGGATGCGCATACATGGAGAGCTCGTCGGCGAGGGCCACGCCGACCCGCGCTTCGCCTAGATCCAGGGCCGCTACGCGCACCACCGCGAGTTACCGCGGCGGCGGCCCCAGCGCAAGCAAAGCGGACACGCCGCGCCGGGGCGTAGGATCACTTGGCGGGCGGGAGAAGGACCGTGTCGACCACGTGGATGACGCCGTTCTTGCACGCGATATCGGCCTTCACCACCTTGGCGTCGTTGATCATGACGTTGCCGCCGCTGGTCTTCACCGCCAGGTCGGCGCCCTGCACGGTCTTGGCGCTGGATACCTTCGACACGTCGGCCGCCATGACCTTGCCGGCGACCACGTGGTACGTGAGCACCGCCTTGAGCTTCTCTTTGTCCTTGAGGAGACCGTCGACGGTGCCCGGGGGCAGCTTGGCGAAGGCTTCGTCGGTGGGAGCGAACACCGTGAACGGGCCCGGACCCTTGAGCGTATCGATGAGCCCTGCCTCGGTGAGCGCCTTGGCGAGGGTCTTGAAGTTTCCGGCCGCGACCGCGGTGTCGACGATGTCCTTCTTCTCCATGGTGCCGGCCGTCTCGGTGGGGGCATTGGCGCCCGCGGGAGCGACCGGGGCCGGCGTCTCGCCGCCACAGGCGACGAGCGAGAGGAACGTGAGCGTGAGTGCAATCTTCTTCATGAGAGACCTCCGATGGGCCCTTGGGATGCGGCCCCGGCCGGGCTCGCGTCGGAAACGGTCGCCATTTCGGAATCGCTTGCGATTTCAGCCATAAACCGCGATAAGCAGCGGCCATGGCGGATCTCCGCGCGCCCAAGGGCATGAACGACGTGCTCCCCGATGAAATCGGGCGCTGGCACCTGGTCGAGAAGGCCTTCCGCGAAACGATGCATCTGCATGGCTTCCGAGAGGTCCGCACGCCCTATCTGGAGTCGACGGCGCTCTTCTCCTCGGCCATCGGCGAGGGCACCGACGTGGTCGAGAAGGAGATGTACTCCTTCGCGCACCACAAGGAGAGCCTCACCCTGCGGCCGGAGGGCACCGCCGGCGCCGCCCGGGCCTACGTGGAGCACAAGGTCCACAACCAGGAGCCCGTGAGCAAGTGGTACTACCTGGGCCCGATGTTCCGCGGAGAGCGGCCGGCGAAGGGGCGCTACCGGCAGTTCTCGCAGCTGGGGGCCGAGGTCTTCGGTGATCCGGGGCCGGCCATCGACGCCGAGGTCATCGACCTCCTCTACGGGTTCATCGGCCGCCTGGGCATTCCCGGCGCCGAGGTGCTGATCAATTCCATCGGCAGCGAGGAGGCGCGCGCCGCCTACCGCGCCGCGCTGGTTTCGTACCTCACGCCGCTCAAGGAGAAGCTGAGCGAAGACTCGCAGCGCCGGCTGGAGAAGAACCCCCTGCGCATCCTCGATTCCAAGGCGCCGGCCGACATCGAGTGCGTGCAAGATGCACCGGGCTTGGACGTGCACCTCACGGCGGAGGACCGCAAGCACTTCGACGATCTCAAGCGGTCCCTCGACGCGCTCGGCACGCCCTACCGCGTGGAGCCGCGCCTGGTGCGCGGTCTCGACTACTATTCGCGCACCCTCTTCGAGATCAAGGCGGCCAAGGAGCTCCTCGGCGCCGGCGACACGGTGGCCGGCGGTGGCCGCTATGATCGCATGGTGGAAGCAATGGGCGGCCCCAAGGTGCCCGCCTTCGGCTTCGGCGCCGGCCTGGAGCGGCTGCTCATCGCCTCCAGCGCTCAGGCCGAGACCTCGGTGGTCGATGCATTCGTGGCGCCACTCGGCGACGGCGACGGCGTGCGCTTGGCGGCCCTGCGTCTGGCCAAGTCGCTGCGCGCGGCGGGCGTGCGCACCGAGGCCGACCTTCGCGGGGGCGGCGCCAAGAGCTTGCTTCGCCGGGCCACCACCCTCGGGGCCGCGCACGCCATCATCATCGGCGATCGCGAGCTCGAGAGCGGGCTCTATGCCTTGAAAGACCTCGCCGCCCACGCCCAGCGCGAGGCGACGCCGGAAGACATCGTTCGAGACCTCGCTTTGCTTCGTACCGAGAAGGGTTCCTCATGAAACGCTGGCTCCTGCTCGTATCGACCATCGTCGCGCCGGCGGGAGCGCTGCTCGTGCCCTCGGTCGCCGCCGCCGATGGCAACGATCCGCCGGCCACCAAGGCCCCCAAGCCGGGCGATCCCGCCGCTTCCGCGGCCACGAGTGGCGACGAAGATCCGCCGCCCCAGAAGCCCCGCGCCGAGCCCGCCGCCGAGGCGCCGGAGAACCCGCTGGCGGTTCCCGACGCGGTGAAGGCCCGCATCGGCAGCGACGCGGAAGACCGCCCGTTCGGCGCGCAGGGCGACGTCACCCGCAAGTACTTCCCGGTCTACGAGGAGACCCGGGGCGACTATCGGCTCAAGCTGCTGCCGCCTTTTTACCTGGATCATACACGCGGTCTGGGGACCGCCCAGGAAGACCGCGAGGGCCTCTACGGGCTCTTCTACTACCGCCGCCGCTCTCCCAAGACCGACGCCGACATCGTCTTCCCACTGGCCTGGCGGGTCCGCGACCGCGAAAACCACGTGCTGGTCCTGGGGCCGGTGGCACACCGCGAAGCGCCCAACGAGCACGACAACTGGGTGGCGCCGCTGGTGTTCGAGGGAGCCCGCAAGGACGGCGGCTACTTCCACATGCCGCTGCTGCTCACCTCTTCGCACTGGAACCCCGCCGGCGCGTTCACGCTGGTGGGTCCCTACTTCCGCGACCGCACCGGAAGCGACGTCGACTGGGGCGTGGCGCCCTTCTACTTCCACGGCGACAACGGCAGCACCGACGGCGCGCGCAAGACCTACACGCTCATTCCGCCGCTCCTCTACTACCACCGCGAAAAGGAGCTCGAGGGCACGAGCTTCACGCTGGTGGGGCCGGTCATCTCCGAGTCGACGCCGAAGCGGAACATCTTCGACGTGGCGCCGCTGTTCTTCCACATCGAGGGCAAGCCCGAGAGTGGCGGCAAGCGCGAGAGCCACACCACGCTGTTCCCGCTCTTCCACTACGGGCGAAGCGAGGAGCAATCGCTCTTCGTGCTCCCGGGCTACTTGCGGCGTGTGACCAAGACCGCCGACACCATGATCACGCCGCTGTTCTCCATGGCCAGCACCCGCGCCGGAGCCACGCGCTTCATCGCTGCCGGGCCGGTGGCGCCGCTGTTCATGGACTACTCCGACAAGGACACGGGGCTGCACTGGACCTCGGTGTTCCCGTTCTTCTTCAACTCCGACAGCCCCAAGGGCTACACCCTGGCCACGCCGCTCTTCGCGCACTCGCGGAGCTACGGGCAGTCGCGCACCACCTGGGTCTTCCCCTCGCTGGTCGTGTCGCGCGACACCAAGGGCTACGAGACCGATCTACATCCGCTGCTCTACTTCGGCCGCAGCGAGCAGTCGTCGCACTCGGTGGTGGCGCCCATCTACTGGGACTTCAAGACCGCGACCAGTCGCGCCACGGTGGCCTTCCCGCTGCTCTGGCGGTTCGCCAGCTACGACACCGGCTCGGTCACCCAGGTGGCCGGCAACACGCTCTACATGGAGCGGCGCGTGCGCGGCGGCACCGACTGGAGCTTCCACGTGCTGCCCCTCTTCTCCTACGGACGCGAACCGGAAGGCTACTTCTGGAACGTGCTGTTCGGGCTCGCCGGCTACACGCGCCGCGGCACCGACGCCTACGTGCGTGCGTTGTGGATCCCCTTCCAGGTGGACGGCGCGCAGACGGCCTCGCCGCAGCAAGCGTCCGGTCTAGCCCCTCAGGGCCGGTAGGCCTGAACGAAGCACGCGCTCGTCGACGTCACGTCCGCTTCACTCGGCGCGCGCAAGACGACGACGTCGTAGATGCGCCCCTGAAACCCGTGATCGCTGCGGCCCGGGGCGTTGCCGATGACCAGCGCGGTGGCAACGTCGTCGTTGCCGGCGGCGGCGTCGTTGGTACCGGCGGACACGCCGTCGACGAAGAACGATAGCTTCGCCCCGATGCGGCTCACCGCGAACACGTGGGTGGTGGTGTCGAGGGCGAGCGTGCGGACGACGTTCTTGGAACCGAACGCCAGCTCCGTTCCCGTGGGTACCGGCGTGTTCCCATCCTGAAGGAACGGCGCGCCCAGGAGAAAGCCGCGGTTGCCGTCGGCCTTCGACACCATGGCGTCGTAGGTACCGGAGATGGGAGTGCGCTGCGGCTCCGCCACCGCCAGCACCGCGAAGTCGCCCTCCGCGATGCGCGTGTCGACCCCATCGGCGAGCTCGCATCCGCCGTCGCCCGCGAAGACCAGCGAGGACTTGGTCGCGGTCTTGCGCAGCGTGGCCCCGCTGCAGGCCGCGGTGAGCGCCGGATGGCCCGGGAGGTTGGCGGAGGTCCAGGAAGGCACCACCGCGCCGTCGGCACCGGGCAGCGATGCGGCAGCGAGACGAAGCACCGCCGAGCTCGGCAGCGACTCGCAACGAATGCCGCCGTCTGCGCCGCTGGAGCCACTCGACGAACCACCGGAGCCACTCGACGAACCACTGGAACCGCCGGAGCTGCTGGATGCGCCACTGGACCCGGCGTCGACCGCGCCATTGCCGCCGATCGGAGCACGGTCCTCGGAGACGCAGGCAACGAGGAGGGCGACCGCAACGGGAACCAGGCTACGCATGGGTCGAATGTGCAGCCCCGGCGTCGTCCTGGCAACGGCGGAAACGAGAAAAACGCCTTCCAACCGCCGGGCTTTCCTCAGAATTCGACTGCAAAGTACATGCGTCCTTCGGTGCCCAGTCGAAATTGCGCCATCGACGAGGCGAAGGCATCGCGGCTCGACGAGCTGCCGACGCCGCCGCGCGCGGTGCCGCGCACCTCGAAGCCGATGGTGAACGGGTCTGCGCCCAACTGCACGCCGAGGCCAGCGTGGCCGCCGAGGAACACGTCGGGCGTCACCAGGTCTCCGAAGGGCACGTACCCATCGAGCCCGGCCCGCACGTAGAGCTCCGCCCCGGCCAGCTCGCCTATGCCCTCCCACAGGGCATAGGTCGCGCCCGGACGCAGGCCCAAAAGGCCCATGCCGCGGCCCGCCTCGGTCACCGACAGGACCGCCGGATCGAGGGAGATGCCGAGGGCGCCCACGCGGTAGCGGATCGAGGGGCAGTAGCCCAGGTAGTACGGCGCGCCCGGCCCCACCCACTGACCGACACAGAAGCCCACCAGCCCCAGGTGCATCCGCGGGAAAGAGCCGCCGTCGCTGGCGCTCGGGCCCGGGATCACCAGGGGCCGCGTGGCGTAGGGATCGGGCGTCGCGGTCAGCCGCGCCTGCGCCTCGCCGCGAATGCGCGCGTCCATCTCGAGATCGATCTGCGCCTTGAGCTTGAGCCGCCAGTCGAGATACGCGTCCCACTGCACGCGCCACGCTTGGAGCTGGGCCTGGGCTTGCGCCTGGGCCTGCGCTTGCGCCTGAGCTTGCGCCTGGGTCTGTCCCTCGACCTGCACCTTCGGCGGCGTGACGGTGACCTTGCCGTCGGGCCCCACGCACACCGGCGTGCCGGGAAGGCAGTTCTGCGCGCGAGCCTCGCCTGCGGCGACGACGAGCACGAGCCCCAGCGCGAGCGCGACCGCGCGGCTCAAAACAAGAACCCCACGCCGAGGCCGCCGCCCAGATAGCCACGCGGAAGGCGG
>JABFRG010000607.1 GCA_013141295.1 Polyangiaceae bacterium | reverse complement strand
GTGTTGGGCCCAATCTCGTCGTGGCACTGCTGATGGATGCGCCCCAGCTCGGGGTTCGATGGCCAGCCCGGTACGCGACGGTTCTTGCTGATGATCCAGGCTGCTCCGTCCTAACGGTGACCAGCGCGGGCATGGTGGACTTGACGCGCACCCCAGCGGACCGCCGCGCGTCGCGTTCCATTGGCCTCTGGAAAGACGCGCGGTCGCCGTTCGTCGAGCTGGAGCTTCCGGTTGGCGCAGACGGCCTGCTGCTGAACCTTTGCACCGAAGAGGTGGAAGAGTGGACCGCCGATGGCAGGTCGGACGGGGGCGTGACGGGCTACCCTCGTTTGGGCGGGGTACACGCAGTTCGAATCCCCAGGACCAAGTGAGCCCAGCCCCAGCTTGACGACCGCGCCCGGAGGTTGCATGCTTTGGATGTGACAGAGATTTCGGCACGAGACGCCTCTATCCTCGCGCTCTTGGCTCAAAGCAACACGCTTTCTGCCGATGAAAAGAGCCGCGTCTTGACGGCACTTCGCGGTCAAGCCAGGGCGATTGCACGGGTTCTCGTGGGCAAGGACCTCAATCCTGCGCCTCCTATTCGTGCTGCGGCCGAAGGTTTCAGCCAGTGGGCCCAAGCGCAGGCCCTACAGCCTCGTTGAAACTGCTCCCCGCGGCGCTGACTGGCGTCGCACCTCGCCCGACCGGACACGGCGGATGGAGCCCCGCACCAGCGTGGCCTCGCCGAGCCGCATTCAATCACCCGGGTCAACGACCGCGGACATCCGCGGCTGCATCGCGCACAGACCGGGGGCGCCGCGGAGCGCCTAGCGCCGTGATACGTTCGTTCCACGATGTGGCTCTTGTTTCCTCTTCTGATCCTCGGTCTGGTCGTGCTGCTCGCCGCACGAAAGGCCGAGAAGCGTCGCTACCAGCCGGGCACGCCGGTGCAGTATCGCGAGGACGATGGGCGCACGCGGCGAGGTCGCGTCGTGCACGCCAGCGGCGACTACGTGGTCGTCCGCTGGGATAGCGGCGGCGAGCTCGAGGTGCCGAGGTCGCGACTCCTCTAGCGCTTACTGACAGGCGGCGGCGGTGCCGAACTGGCGGGCCAGCTCGCGGTCGAGATCGAGGAGGCGGCCCATGGGGCCGGTGACCTCGCGAACGCCGTCCACCAGGATGGTGGGCAGACCGGGGAGCGAGACCTCGGCGGCGACGCCGTCGGACGCCGGGGCATGGGCGGGGGGCTTCGCGCCGGGAAACGAGCGCAGCGCCGGGGCCTCGGTGAGGGTGCGGATCTCCGCCAGCGCCTGGGCCGAGAGCGCGCCGCGGGTGTCGATGGGTTGCGTGTATGGTACATTGTTGCTGGTGCGGGTGCACCACAGGGCGTCGTGACCCACCAGACGCACGGCGCCGCTGCGGCCGATGGTCAGCGTGTGGTCGAGGCTCGCCGGACCGCCGCCGTAGCGATGCACGCGCACCAGCAGATCGCCGTCGGCTCCGGCGTCGCCCATCGGGAGCGTCGGCGCCGGCGGCGCCACCTGGGTCGTCGGCGTCGCTCGGCTGCACCCCATCACCGCCACCAAGACCCACGACGCCGTGCCACGTTGCATCGATGGTGCGTAGCCCCTCTCTCGGGCGACCGCAAGGCGGGGCGGTGGTAGGCTGAACGGCGTGTCCCCATCTCGCATGCGCACCCGCGTCTCGCGCGGGCTCACGATGGTCGCAGCTTCGGTACTCTCGCTCATGACGGCCGTTGCCGCGTGCGCGCCGGGTGCTCCGGCGGTCGTGCGCGACGTGCCGGCTCGGCCCCTCGCATCTGCCGCCGTGGACGCCGGCGTACCGGGTGATGCGGCGCTCACCCGCGACCTCGCGTGCGAGACCCACGCCGACTGCGCGGGGCTGGCATGGTCCCCGCCCGACGCGGGGGATCTGGACGCGGCCTCCGTGGCCGTTCGTCTGGTGGGACGGTGCGTGCACCATGCATGCGTGTTGGCGCAGGAGACCGAAGACGTGCCGGCGCTCGGCTTCGAGCAAGCGAAGGCGCGGTTCCCGGACCTGGCGCAGCACACGTATCCGCAGCCGGTGCTCGCGGCGCCGTGGCTTGCCGAAGATGCCGAGGTCAAGCTCTGGGTGGACCGCGCGCAGCTCTGGACCGAGGCCGCGCCCGCCTGCACGGCGTATGTGTTTCATCGCGAGAACGACCGACTGGTGGCGCCGCGTCCACGCGCCGAGGATGCGAACGCCACCCTTCAACTATCGGACTACGCGCGGCTGGTGGGCAAGGGGGTGAGCCGCGTGTTCGGTCGGGAGCTCATGATTCGACCGGACGCCCTGGCATACGTGGGCGCGCGCGCCAACCTCGTGCCGAGCTGCGTGAACGCTCGCCGCATCTGGCGCACCGCCTGCGAGGTCCACGAGTGCCCACGCTGCGAGCGGATCGTGTTCACGGAGACCGCCGCCGGCGGCCGCTACCGCTGGCCGACCATCCACGTGGGCGGAGTGCGCGTCGACGATCCCTCGCCGGTGTGCCCTCCCTGCGAACCGGGCCTGGCGACCGAGCTACCGACCGCGCGCGCCGCAGTTGCTGGGGTGCAGGCGCTCCACGTCACTTCCGAGGGCCCGGTCTTCCACCGCACCGCCGCCGGCTGCGAGAAGGACCTCGCCGTGCGTCGACGCCAGAACCAGCCCTGAGCCCGGGTCTGTGGTACCAACGTTCGCGTCATGTCGGACCTCGCCGTTTCCCCGAAGGCTACGCTCGCTGCAGACATCGAAGTTCGAACGGTGCCGCTCGGCGGCAAGCTCCGCGACTTCCTCGACGTGGTGGACCCGATCTTCGCCGGCGACGCCAACTACGTGCGCCCCTTGAACTTCGAGCTCGGTGAGCGCCTCGACCCCAAGAAGAACCCCTTCTTCGAGCACGCCGAGGGCATTCTCTTCACCGCCCACCGCGCCGGCCGCTGCGTCGGCCGCATCAGCGCGCAAATCGACCGCGCGCACCTGGAGAAGTACGGCGACGAGACGGCGTTCTTCGGATTCTTCGACACCATCGACGATCCGGCGGTGGCGGCGGCGCTCCTGGCCAAGGCCGAAGGCTGGGCCCGCGAGAAGGGGATGAAGGCCATTCGCGGCCCGTTCTCCCTGGGCATCAACGAGGAGACCGGGTGCCTGGTGGAGGGCTTCGACACGCCGCCTTCGGTGATGATGCCGCACCATCGCGCGTACCAGGCGGGCCTCATCGAGGGCGCCGGTTACGTGAAAGAGAAGGACTTCTTCGCCTGGATCTACGACGTGGGCGAACCGCACCCGCGCATGGCCAAGGCCGAGGCGATGGTGCGCGCGATGCCCGAGGTGACGCTGCGGCACCTGGAGATGAAGACCCTCGACGCCGACATTCGCACCTGCGTCGACATCTTCAACGACGCATGGAGCGACAACTGGGGCTCGGTGGCGCTCACCGAGCGCGAGGCCAAGAAGATGGCCGCCGACATGAAGCTCATCCTGGTGCCGCGCCTCACCCGCAT
Source organism: Polyangiaceae bacterium (assembly GCA_013141295.1). Classification (GTDB taxonomy): domain Bacteria; phylum Myxococcota_A; class Polyangia; order Polyangiales; family Polyangiaceae; genus JABFRG01. The sequence goes on along the minus strand of JABFRG010000607.1, from coordinate 2,226 downwards.
CGTCGACATCGACGGCGAGCCGGCGGCCTTTGCCATCGGCCTGCCGAACCTCAACGAGCTCGTCGCCGATCTCGGCGGCAAGCTCTTCCCCTTTGGATGGCTCAAGCTCCTGGTGCGCCTGAAGTGGCGGCCGGCCAAGAGCGGGCGCCTGGTGCTCCTCGGGATTCGCAAGAAGTACCGGAACGTGCGGAAGTACGCGCCGGTGGCGCTGCACCTCATCGGAGCCATGAACGAGGGCGCCAAGGCCTTCGGCATCACCCAGGCGGAGCTCTCGTGGACCCTCGAGGACAATGCCGCAGTGAACGCCGCCATCCGCGCGGTGGGCGCACGGAAGTACAAGGTCTACCGGGTTTTCCACAAGAAGCTCTGACGCACACCTACTGCAAGATGCAGGGGGAATGGCCCTCACCTGGACCGCAAATGAGGCTTTCCAGGTGGAGCGCTTGCGCAGATGATGCGCCGGTGACTCTGCACGATCCCTTGCTGGGGACGGTCCTGGGCGACCGCTTCGAGCTCCTCTCCTTCGTCGCGTCGGGCGGCATGGGAAGGGTGTATCGTGCAACCGATCGCCAGCGCGGCAGCGCGGTGGCGGTGAAGGTGCTCCACGGGGGCGCCAACCGCGACGTCGCTCGCTTCGTTCGCGAAGCCGAGCTGCTCTCGAGCGTGGCCGACGCCGGCGTGGTGCGCTACGTGAGCCACGGCCTCACCGCGCCGGGCGAGCCCTACCTGGTCATGGAGTGGCTCATCGGCGAAGACCTGGCCGATCGCCTCGCTTCGTCGGAGACGCTCTCGGTGGCCGACTCGCTGCGCGTCGTCACCAGCGCAGCTCGCGCGCTCTCGGCGGCGCACGCCCAGGGGGTGGTGCACCGCGACGTGAAGCCCTCCAATCTCTTCCTGGTGGGAAAATCCCTCGACCTGGTGAAGCTGGTCGACTTCGGCCTGGCGCGCCGCGCGCAGGACGTCAACCTCCTGCGCTCGGTGGCCGCGCCCATGGGCACCCCCGGCTACATGGCGCCGGAGCAAGTGCTGGGCGATGCGGTGGACGCGCGGGCCGACGTGTACGGTCTTGGGGCGGTGCTGTTTCGCTGCCTCTCCGGTCGCGCGCCGTTCACCAGCCCACGCCCGCTCGGCCTCTACGCCAAGGTGGTCCTCGAGACGCCCACCTTGCTGCGCGAGCTTCGCCCCGACGTTCCGCCCGCGGTGGAGAGCCTGGTGGCGCGGCTCCTGGCGAAGGAGCCCGATGCGCGACCCGACAGTGCGCTGGCCCTCCTGGAAGAGCTCGAGGCGCTCTCCGCCGGCGGCGAGGGCCGCGCGCCCCGGGCCGCAGTGGGCATCGCCGAGCAACGGGTGATCTCGCTCCTGTTGTGCGCGCGGGAGGCGGCCTCCGAAGAGCCCACGCTCCAGGAAGAGCCACGTCCGCCCAGCGCGAGCGAGGCCGCGACCGACACGACACCCGACGAGCCCGCCATGCGCGAGGCCGCGGCGGCCCACGGCGGCGTCCTCGCTTCGCTCGGCAAGAGCGCCTGGACCTTCACCTTCGCGGCAGCCACCTCACCCCAGGAGCAGGCGACGCGCGCGGCGCACTGCGCGCTCGCGCTCTCGCAGGCGTTGCCGCACTTGCCCATGGTCATCGTCACCGGACGCGTGGTGGTCTCTCGCGGCGCGCGGGTGGGCGACGCCATCGAGCGCGCCGTCTCCGCCCTGGAGTCGGCCCGCGACAACGGCGAGGGCGGGGTAAGGGTCGACGCTGCCACCGCCGAGCTCCTCCGCGGACGCTTCGGCACCGAGGGCACCGAGGCCTGGTGCGCGCTCGGCGTGCGCCCGCCGAGCCTCGTTCCCGAACGCAGGCTGCTGGGGCGACCGGCTCCTTGCGTGGGCCGCGAACAGCCGCTCGCGGTCATGGCCGGCGCCCTCGATGCTTCGTTCGGCGCGCCCCGGGCCTCCGCGCTTCTGGTGGTGGCTCCGGCGGGGCTCGGCAAGACCTCGGTGCTTCGTGAGTTCGTGCGTTCCGCTCGCCTCCGGCACCCCACCGCGGAGATCTGGTGGGGCCGCGGTGACCCCATCCGCGAGGGCTCTGCGTTCGGCGTCATCGGGCAACTGGCGCTCCGCGCCGCGGGGATTACCGACCTCGATGCGCCGGCGGTGCGCGCGGCCAAGCTCCTGGAGCGACTCGCCGGTGATCTCGCCTCGGTCGACCTCGAGCGCGTCCTCCATGATCGAGGCGTC
>JABFRG010001265.1 GCA_013141295.1 Polyangiaceae bacterium | reverse complement strand
GTGGTGCGCATCACCCCCGAGGATGCACCCGACGATCCGCCCGAGACCAAGGGCGCCGTCGCGCCACCGGACCCGGAAGACATCGCGCCGCGCCCCTCGATCCGCGTGACCGGCAGCGGCGGATCCTTCGCCAAGGGCAAGCGCATCGGTCGCGGCCCCGACAACGTCGAGACGAGCGATCCCTCGCCCGGCGCCGATCCCCTGCCCTCCGGCCCCATGCCCTCCTACGGCATCGGCGACGGCGGTGGCGGTCGGCCGAGCGCCCTCGACCCCGCTGCACGCAAGGCCTACGACGACGCGCTGCAGCTGGTGTACGGCAAGAAGTACGATGCGGCGCTCGACGCGTTCGCGGCCTTCCTGGTGAAGTGGCCCGACCACCCCAACGCCGACAACGCCCACTACTGGCGCGGCGAGTGCTACTTCGCCAAGGGCGAGATGGCGCGCGCCGAGGAGCAGTTCGCCGGCGTGGTTGCCCGCTTCCCCATGGGCAACAAGGTGCCGGACTCGCTGCTCAAGCTGGCGATCACCCAGGAAAAGCTCGGCAAGGCCGCGGAGTCGCGCGCCACCTACGAGAAGCTCCAGCGCGAGTATCCGCGGAGCGACGCCGCAAAGAAGAGTCAGGGCGCCGTGCGCGCACCCAAGAAGGAGACACCATGAGGAAGCTCGGTATCGGCAGCGCGCACGGCACGTTGCACTTGCGCAACCTGCGCCTGCAAAGCGTCGCCATCGCGTTCGCGCTGGTGTGGGCACACACCGCGGTCGCGCAAACGCCCCCGGCAACGGGCGGCGGAGCGTCGCCCGGTGGCACCGGCGGAACGAGCGGAGGTACCGGCGGTGGAACCGCGGCGCCCGGCGGCGTGGTGGTGGTGCCGGTCGCGCCGGTGTACCCCAACGCGCCCACCGCAGGCCCCACCGGTCCCGTGGGCGGCGGCAACGCGCAGTACTCGTCGTCGAAGCCGATCACGGGTCCCAACGATCGCGATGGCTTCGACCTCGGCGCCAAGGGCGGCGGAGGCAAGACCGTGTATGGCGGCGACACCGGCGCCATGTTCCTCGGCGGCATGCGCATGGGCGGCAGCCCCAACGCCAACGCGCACCTCGTCCGGCGCGGCGACACGCTCTGGGACATCTGCGATTTCTACTTCCAGAACCCGTACCAGTGGCCGCGCATCTGGTCCTACAACCCGCAGATCCAGAACCCGCACTGGATCTACCCGGGCGACGTGGTGCGCCTGAAGAACGGCACGGACGCGACGCCGGCAGCTCGCACCGGCTCGCTCACCGACCGACGACGGCAGGTCTCGCCCAGCACGGTGTTCCTGCGCAACGAAGGCTTCATCGAGGACGAGAACGACACGGTGTGGGGCGAGCTCGACGGGTCCCGCGAGGACAAGACCTTCCTCTCGGACTTCGACGAGGTCTACATCCGCATCTTCAGCGATCGCGACATCAAGGTGGGCCAGGAGCTCACCATCTTCCGCCCGGTGAAGAGCGTGTCATCGGGCAAGATCGTGGAGATCCAGGGCACCGTCCGGGTCGACCAGTGGAACGCCAAGGACAAGGTGGCCCGCGGCCGCATCGTCGAGACCATCGACACCATCGAGCGCGGTGCGCGCATCGGCCCGCTGCAGCGACGCTACGAAGTGGTGCCGCCGGTGCGCAACGACAAAGAAGTGAAGATGACCGTGCTGGCGGCGCTCTCGCCCCACGCGCTCTACGGTCAGAACCAGGTGGTGTTCGTCAACGCCGGCTCCAAGGCGGGCCTCGTTCCCGGCAACCGGCTCCTGGTCATCAAGAAGGGCGACGGCTTCCACGACAGCCTGCCTTCGCGCAGCGCCGCCGTACGCATCGCCCTCGAGAGCGACTCGCCCGCCCAGGTGGAGCGGGTGCCGCAACCCAACGGCGCCACCCTCCCGGAAGAAACCTACGCCGAGCTCCGGGTCATCGCCGTCCGCGACAACACCGCGCTCTGCCTGGTCATGGACGCGAAGAAAGAAATCGAAGCCGGCGATCCGGCCATCGCGCGCAAGGGATACTGAGGAAGGCTACGGGCCTCGGGCTCTGGGCCTCTGGCCGAGAGTCTTCACGCGCGAGGCGCGCCAGCATCTCGAAGAAACAAAGGGCCTCTTCCGTCGCCCGCGCAGCGAGAATCCAGGTACACTGCCTCACCGTGCGTCAGGAAGAGTCCGACAGACCCGATAGGCAGTCCTACGATCGCATGGATCGCGGCCCCGCCGGTGATGGTGGCCCGCCCCGCTTTCTTCGCTGGCTGGTGGTCGTCCTCGGCGTGGTGCTCACGGTGCGCTTCGGCCCGGTGGCCTTCTCGGGCCGCGAGGCGCCGGCGTACTATCGCGGCGACGAGACCAAGGTGGCGTACCTGCTCCACGGCGCAGGCCGCGATCTCCTGACGCTGGTGCAGCCGGAGCGGTTCTACGGCACCAAGGTCGAGGCCAAGAACCGCTTCCACACCGGATCCGCCCGCTTCGACGGCGAGTGGTTCTTCGGCACGTTCTTGATGACCGTGGTGGGCGCCAGCCAGACCGCCATCGAGCACCCGGATCTGGCCGCCGATTCCCGCGACGTGACCCACCTCGGCGAGGAGACCCTGGTGGCGCCGCAGACGCGCGCCTACGACACCGAGGCCTGGTCCGAAGACGCCCTCGACCACCTCGAAGGCAGCAGCCGCGACCACTGCGCGTACCTTTGCTACGTGGCGTTCGGGCTGGGCATGGCGCGACTCGCGGAGCCCAAGTTCGCCTACGGCGAGCTCCACGATCGCGTGATCGCCACCCTCGAACGACGCATGCTCGCCAAGGAGTCGCTGCTGCTCCAGACCTACCCGGGCGAAACGTATCCGGTCGACAACGCCATGTTCATCGGCGCCCTCGGCCTCCACGCCCAGGCCACCGGCACCGACCACCATGTGCTTCTCGAGCGCTGGGAAGCGAAAGCGCGCGCCACCATGCTCGACCCGGCCACCGGCCTCCTCGTGCAGTCGATGAAGGACGACGGCACGCCCGGCGACCGCGCCCGGGGCTCCGGCACCGCCCTCGCTTCCTATGCGCTCTCGTACGCGCTGCCCGCCCTCTCCAAGGATCTGTGGACGTCGATCCGTACGCACCTGTGGGTTAGCGTCCTCGGCTTCGGCGCCATCCGGGAGTACGCGAGGAAGGACCAGGGCCGCGGCGACGTGGACTCGGGTCCGGTCATCTTCGGCCTCGGCATCTCCAGCGCCGGCTTCGCGCTGGGTGCCGCACGCGCCAACAAGGACGAGCAGGCGTTCCGCGGGCTCTACGCCAGCGCCCACTTCATGGGCGCGCCCATCGACGGCGACGCGCGCCGCAACTACGTGACCGGCGGTCCCATCGGGCAAGCCATTCTGTTCGCGATGATGACGGCCCGGAGGGCCCCATGAAGGTCATCTACGGCGGCATCGTCCTCGCCCTGGCGTGGGTCACGTACTTCATCGTGAGCCAGTTCGACGATCGCGAGGGCGTCACCGGGGCCCTGCTCACCACCGGCTCGCAGCCAGGCGACGCCATCTTCGCGCTGGGCGCCCTGCTCGCGCTGCGGTTCCTCTGCGTGGTGGTGCTGCCGGCGCTGCTCGTGGGCTGGCTGCTCGAGCGGTTGCTGGTGCGCCTGCACAAGCGGTTCACGCGCGCCCGTTCCTGAAATCCCGGCCTGCAACCGCGGCCAGGCGCCGGCCCGCGGACGGTGCTATTCTGCCCGCATGCGCGCCTGCCTTTTCGCTTTCGTGCCCCTTGCCGTGGTCGTTGCTTGCTCGTCGTCCTCGTCCACCGAAACGCCGAAGACCGAGCAGCCCAAGCCGGTCCCGACCCTCACCGGCGTGAAGACCACCGTCGACGAGACCATCGCGCCGAAGAAGGCGCGACAGAGCTACACCGCCGGGCCCAACCCGGGAAACCCCGACGCCCTCGACACGTACCTGGCGCAGGGCTTCGGCGACACGCAAGTCGCCGCCGGGCAGAAGTACACCACCCGGGTCATCGACGGCTCCACGCCTCCGGCCGCCGGCGCCGCCGCCAAGCGCGTCGCGCGATTCGTGCATATTCCCGATTTCCAGCTGGCGGACGACGAATCGCCCACGCGGCTCGCCTCCTTCGACGCCTCGTCCAGCACCGACGCCGCCATGCGCCCGCAAGACGCCTACCTCTGCAGCATGGCCAACGCCGCGGTGCGCACCATCAACGCGCTCCACGCCAAGGACCCCATCGGCTTCGTGCTGCTGGGCGGCGACAACGCCGACAGCGCGCAGGGCAACGAGGTCTCCTGGGTGCTCGACATCCTGAGCGGCGCCGACAAGGTGGAGTGCGACTCCGGCAACGACGACGACCTGGTGCCCGGCGCCAGCAACGACGGCAAGGACCCGTTCAAGGCCGATGGCCTCAAGATGCCGTGGAAATGGGTCACCGGAAACCACGACGTGCTGGTGCAAGGCAACGTCGCGGTCAACGAGTCGCGCAAGACCGAGGTGCTCGGCACACGCTCCGGCGGCGGCACCCGCAACTACGCCGGCGGGTCCCGGGGCGCCGTCGAGCGCGGAGACTTCGTCATCGCCGATCCGCGGCGTGCGCTGCTCGACCGCAAAGAGCTCATGAACAAGGTTGCGAGCCACGGCGACGGACACGGCCTGGGCGACGCCCAGAAGCAGAGCGGCAAGGCCATCTACACGTTCGACGTGGACGGCGCGCCGATTCGCTTTCTGGTGCTCGACACCGGCTGCGAGACCGGCGGCGCCGACGGCATGATTCATCAGGCCGACGTCGACAGCACCATCAAGCCCGCGCTCGACAAGGCCAAGGCCGACGGCAAGTGGGTCATCCTCGCGTCGCACCACTCCACCGCCAGTCTCACCGACGACGGCGGCGCCTTCGGCGTTCCCCAGGCCGACGCGGTGCTGCAAGACAAGTGGGAGGCCTTCATCGGCAGCTATCCCAACGTGGTCTTCAGCATGGTGGGGCACTCGCACCAGCACCGGGTCCGCACCGTCGCGCCGCCCGGTGGCCACTCGTTCTGGGAAGTGATGACCAGCTCCATCGCCGATTTTCCCAACCAGTTCCGGGTCGTCGAGATCTTCGACCAGGACAACGGCTGGATCATGCTGCGCGCCACCTGCGTGGACTACGCCACCGAGGGCGATGCGGTGGCCGCGGAAGCCCGAAGGCGCGCGGTGACCGACTTCACCTCCGGGTGGACGCCGGGCGATGGCCAGGGCAAGGAAGACGAACGGAACGTCGAACTGTGGATCAAGAAGCCATGAAGAGGGCGCTCGCGCTCGCGCTCACCTTCTCGATGCTGGGTCTCGGCGGGTGCAAGGCCGCACGGAAGCTGTTTCTCGGCGATCCGGACGCGGTCCCCACGGTGCGCCCCACGGTGCCGACCACGACCAGCGCAACCATCGGCATTACCCTGCCGGGCCCGCCGCCGCCGCCGAAACAGATGACGCTCCCGGACGGCTCGCTTTCGTCGCCGGAGTACGCCGACGCCTACGAGGCCAAGGCCGCCGGCCAGCTGTGGCGCGCCCACCTGGCGTTGGAGCAGAAGGCCTTCGGAGCCGACGGCACCAAGGACGAGGTGCGCTTGCTCCGGGACATCTGCCAGGCGCAGGACGACCCCGATTGCGTGGTCAAGTGCGCGACGCGGCTCGGGGAGAAGGCCCCCGAGACGGAGCTCGAGAAGCTGCAGAAGCTGGCGAAGAAGGACCCCAAGGC
>JABFRG010000108.1 GCA_013141295.1 Polyangiaceae bacterium | reverse complement strand
GCGATGGACAGCGCGATGGCTGGCTTGACGATGCGCGGGCTCGGCGCCAGAAGGCCGAGCGCGGCCGCCGCGAGCGAGACCGAGTGGGCCACGGTGAAGGCGGTGATGACCAGCGCCACGCTGCGAAATCGGCCCCCCACCAGGATGAGCGCGAACAAGAACAGCAGGTGATCGTAGCCGCTCAGGATGTGCTCGATGCCCATACGCACGAAGGCGAAGAACGAGAGGCCGGCTGGCGCAGCGGTCCTCGGCGTGGGTGCGTCGTCGGCCACGAGGTCGAAGCGCGTGTGGTCGCGGAAGAGGACCTGCTCGCTGCCGCCGAGCTTGGCGATCTGCCGGTGACCATGCGAGAGCGCGTCGAGGAATCCCGCGTTCACTTGCGCCGGGCCACGAGCGGCGGCCGGGCAGGTGCCGCGCAGCGTGAGACGCAGGCCGTCTTCCTCGGCCATGGCGACGTCGACCAGGCTCACCGGACAAGCGGCTCCGTCGCGGGTGATCTCCAGCTGCGTGGCGAAGACCCGGGCCAGCGCCGGGCGGGCCGCGTCGATGGCGGCCGCGTCGATGGCGCCGGTGTGAAGGGGATCGAGCTCCGGCACCGCGCCGAGCATCTCGCCACGGGCCAGGGTCATCTGCGCCTCCACCGACGCACCGTTCACGGCGTAGGTGGCCTGCGAGAGCCCCACCGCGTGGGCCTCGGCGCGGGCGCCCACCAGGAGCACGCATGCGAAGGCGACGAAAGAGGCGAGCGCGCGGACCGCGCTCATTGGTCCGCGAGCTTCCGCGCCTGGTCCGCAAGACCCACGCCGAACGTATCGAGGGCGCCGGTACCGAGCGCCGCCAGGAGCAGCTTGCGTCCTTCCGCCTGCTCCGTCTTGTCGGCCATGGCCAGGCGAATGGCGCCTTCGTGATACATCATGCGCGCGTCCTTGGTGCCGAGGCGCCGCGCGTGCACGATGGCGCTCCGTGCATCTTGCACGCGTCCCAGGCGATACAAGGCCCAGGCGCGCACGTCTTCGGTGACCATGTCCGGCCGAACCTTCATCTCGGCGTCGGCCAGCGCCAGCGCGCCTTCGGGGGTCTCGTTCTTCTCCGCGAGAAACGCCGCGAGGGTCCGGGGATCGGTGCGGCGCCCCTCCTTGCGCACGAAGTCTCGGGCCTCCTTGGCGCCGGCGGCGTCGCCCGCGGCCTCCCGCGCGTCGCCCAGGAGCCAGGCCGTTTCCACGAGAGGGCTCGTGGCGTAGGCGCGCTGGAAGAGCTCCGCGGCGCGGGTGCTCTGGTGTCGGGCCAGGGCGACGCGGCCCTTGCCCACGTTGGCGGGCGCGAAGCCGGGCAGCCACTCGAGGGCGCGATCGAAGCCTGCTTCGGCTCCTTCGAGATCGCCCTGCGCCAGGAAGAGCTGCGCGGCCTGCGCGAGGACCCAGGCGTAGGGCTCCTTGTCGCGCTGATCCTTGCCCGAGTCGAGCGCCAGCCGGAGCGACACCTTGGCGCCGCCGACGTCCCCGTGGAGCCACGCCAGGTGCGCGGCCCGGCTGTACGAGGGCAGGTTGGGCTTGAGGTCCATCATCGTTTGCGCGGCCTTGGTGGCCTCGTCGTAGCGGCCGAGCTCCAGGAGCGCGTCGCTCAGCGTGCCGAAGGCCGTCGGGTCCTCGGCGTTCTTGGCCACCGTGCGCTCCGCCAGCTCACGGGCCTCTTCGAACTTGTGATCGTTCAGCAGCGCCAGGCCCTTCACGTCGAGGGCCGCCGTGTTGTCGGGCGAGAGATCGAGCGCGACGTCCACCGCGGCGGTGGCGTTGAGGTAGTAGCCCGGGTCCGAGCTCTCCCGCGCCTTGCGTACCCAGGCGCGCCCCAGGACGATCCACCAGTCGACCTTCTTCGGGTTCTTCTCGATGGCCTTCTGCGATTGCTCGATGAGGAGGTCCACCGGCGTCCCGTCCTTGCTCGGCGCCAGGGCGAGCTTGCGCGCGCGCTCCACGGCATCGCCGCTCGGCGCCGCGACGACCGTCGTGGTCGCCATGGCAGTGGGGGTGGGGGCCGGCGGCGTCACCGAGGCGCGTGCTCCGCGGGTGCCGTACGCCACCGTGAGCCCGGTGGCGGCGAGGACGACGGCGAGGACCGGAGCGATGCGCCTCATGTTCATGGCCCTTCTTACGTGCGCCGCCGAGGTCGGTTTCGAACCTCCCTCGGTTCTCCGTCGAATATCCCGTAGGCTCATGAAATGATGATGTATTTCTGTCTAGCGCTGGCCCTTGCAGGTGGCGAAAGAGCCGTCGAAGATCATCGTCGACATCTCGGCGTTGCCGGGGCCCGGCGTGACGTTCTCGCTCATGTAGAGCTTGTAGGCTCCGTGACAGTCGTGAGCCTGGGCCAGGCACGCAGGGCCGTCGCGCTTCACCTCTTGTCGGGCGGTGAGGATCTGATCGTTGGGATACAGCGGCTTCACGGTGCTCGAGAGGCGCACGATGGCGTCGTAGTTCTTCCGGCAGGTGGGGGCGTCCATTGTCTTGAGGCCCGCTGCCACCAGGCGCAGGTGACCCTGCGATCGCAGGAGCTGATCGCGCGGCGTGAGCACGTTGCCCTCGCAGAACGTCGGCACCAGGCTGTCGCCTGCCAGCGCGATGCCCTGAGGGCTGAGGCCGGCGCTGTTCTGCGCGGTGACCGCCTTCTCGTAAAGCGCGCGTCCGCCGGAGCAGTCGCCGGCGAGCATGAGGCACTGCGCTCGCTGCATGGAGGCCCAGTGCGATGGGTCGGTGGAGTGCGCCTTGGTGCTCATGCGATCGTAGTCGTCGAGCGCCTTCAAGCACCCCTTGCCGTCGCGCTTGTTCAGAAACCCTCGCGCCACCTCGAGCTGCTCGTAGGCGCGCGGATCTTCTCCGGCGCCGAGGCCGGAGGTCGCCTGTGTCGGCGGCGCCGTGGGCTGCGGGGGCGCCGAAGCCATGGTGGTGCCGGTGGTTGTCGGCGTCGCCGTCGGCGTGGTTGCTGCGGGCTTCAGCAGCCCCTGGATGCGCGGCGCAAAGACCACCCCGCCCGCGCCGAGGGCACCGAGACCGATCACGCCCACGAGAAGCATCCAGGGAAGGGCCGAGCGCTGCTTCGGCGTTGGCGGCCGGAAATTCGTGCTCGCCGGCGCGCCTGTCAACGACGGCACGCCGGTCATGGTGCCCACCGGGCCGGTCGACGATCCGACGAACGAGCCGCTGTCGCCGGTGTCGAGGGTGGCGAACGCACGCATCGGCGCGGTGCTCGGGCGATGCGGTGGCTCCGCGAGCGTCGCCGCGAAGGCCGCCGGCTTCGTCACCGCGAAGTGCTGTCGTCCGAAGGCTTGCGCCACTTCCGGCATCGAGGGCCGGTGCTCGCGCTCCAGCGAGAGCATCGCCATGACGAACTGCCCGAGGCCCGGCGGCAGGCCCGGCGCGACCTGCGAAAGCGAGGGCAGGGGGCCGCGGGTGATGCGCTTGATGATCTGGCCGAGGCCTTCGGCTTCGGTGGGGCGTCCACCGGTGATGCACTCGTACACGATGATGCCCAGCGCCCACACGTCCGCCCGGGGATCGACGTCGCGGTCGCCGTACACCTGCTCCGGCGCCATGTAGAGCGGCGTCCCCACCAGCGAGCCCGTCTGGGTGAGCGACATGAGCGTGGCTTCTTCCGTCGCTCCGGCGGCGCGAGCCGCATCCCGCGCGATGCTCGAAACCTTGGCGACGCCGAAATCCACCACTCTCGCGTGTCCGGCGCTGACGATGACGTTCTCCGGCTTGAGATCCCGATGGGTGATGCCGGCGGCGTGGGCCGCGGCCAGCGCGGAGGCCATCTGCGCCGTGAGGTGGCAGGTCTCGGGAATGCTCAGCCGGCGATCGCGCACCAGGCGCGCCCGGAGCGATTCGCCGGCCAGGAGATCCATGACCAGGAACGGCGTGCCCACTTCCGTCTCGGCCACCGCGTGCACCCGCACGATGTTCGGATGAACCAGGCCCATGACCGTGCGCCCTTCGCGAAAGAAGCGCTCGCGGCTGGTGGGCTCACGCGCGTCTTCCGGACGCATGAACTTGAGCGCCACGCGCAGGCCGGTCTGCGTGTCGGTGGCTGCCCACACGGTGGCCATGCCGCCCTGACCGACGATGTGGTCCACCCGGTAGCGCCGTGCGATGACGGTGCCGGGGCCAGTTCGTTCGCTCGCGACGGAAAGCACGGCCGGAGTCTAGCGACCTCCGTGCCACCCTGCACGGAAGACCGGGCCGCGTTTACCTGCGGCACGGAGCGGGCGCGCCCGGAATCCAGCGGGCGCGCCCCCGCCCATGGGCTCAGCGAGCGCGCGCGGCGACCCGGCCTCGGGGCCGCTCTTCCGAGCGAGATCGCAGCCCTGCCTCGGCCGAACGGTGCGCGAACATCCGTGACAGCGCGGTGGTGACGATCTCGGCCCGCAGCCTGTCCTCGAAGGCGAGGTCACGCGCTTCCACCGGGTACAGCATGTCGACCAGCAAGGGCTCCACCACCGGGTAGGCGGTCATGGAGACCACCTGTAGAAACAAGGTGCGGGGGTCGATGTCGGGGGCAATGATGCCCGCCTCGCGAAGGCGCGCGAGCTCGGCGATGACCAGCTCGAAGGCCGGGAGAATCTCGGCTTCGAAGGCAGCCCGGCCCTTCTTGTCGGCCTCTCTCCGTAGCACCGAGAGCAGCGCGCCGTGCTTGCTGAAGAACCGCTGCGTGAGGCTCACCAGCGCGTCGCCGAGCATGCGGAATTGCTCTTCGCGGATGGGGCCGGTTCCGGTGAAGAGCCCGGCCGGCCCTTCCATGAGCGCGCGAACGTCGTGGGTGACCGACTGGAGCGCCCGCCCCATGACCTCGCGATAGAGCAGCTCCTTGTCCTCGAAGTGGAAGTGGATGAGGCTGGTGGGAACGCGCGCGCGCTTGCCGATGGCGGTGAGCCTTGCGCCGGCGAACCCCTGGCGTCCGAACTCCTCCTCGGCGGCGTCGAGGATGCGTCGTTTCGACGCGTCGGCGTCCCGGACCTTCACGTTCTTCATCAGCGTCGGAGCCTAGCGCAACGGAGCCCGCAATTGAAGGCCGCGGCGCGAGCTCGAGCACGGAGACTCGGGCGTATTGAACGAAAAGTAAGGGGTGATGGCCGCGGTGCGAGCGCAACATCGCAGCTGATTGTCGCAGAAAGGTACCATCTTGTCGTTTCCGGTTGGCCCGCAGCGACGGCTTGAGCTAACGAACTGACTTTATTGTCAGCTATAGGTGTGCCGATGTACCTGGTCTCGAGAGCTCTTCCCTATGCCTTCGTCGGCGCCTGCATCGTCGCATGTGGGAGCGGGGCCGCGCCGTCCTGGGAGCCGCTCCCGGATGCCGCCGCGACCCTCGACGCCGGCGCACCGCCGGTCGACGCCGCAGTGGCGCAGCTGGATGCCCCCTCCGCTTCGGACGGTGACGCGGAGGTCGACCCGCCGTCCGGCCCCGGCCTGCCGTTCCGCATCGAGGGCTACGGCGCGGGCACCGTGGGCGGCTTCGCCCCGGGCCACGACGTGGTGAAGGTCACGTCGCTTCTCGACGATGGGCCCGGCACCTTGCGCGAGGCCATTCGCGGCGCCAAGGGGCCTCGGGTGGTGCTCTTCGAGGTGGATGGCGACATCTCCCTCGCGAGCCCCCTCCTCTTGCCCAGCGATCTCACCATCGACGGGCGCGGCCACCAGGTGACGCTCCGGAAGAAGGGCTTCGTCATCCCCGGCACCGACCAGATC
>JABFRG010000541.1 GCA_013141295.1 Polyangiaceae bacterium | reverse complement strand
GGGCACGGTGCTCAAGCTCCCGCCCAAACCGGCGGGAAACGCCGGCCCCGACGCGAAGCTGGATTTCGTGCGCAATCAGGTGAGCGTGGAAGCCCCTTCCCCGAAGCCGGCGCACAAGGACGATCCGCTCTTTCGTGGCAATCGCGTGAGCACCCAGGAGGCATCGGCGGCCGACGTTCGCTTCGCCGCCGACAATGCGCAGTTGCGTTTGGGTGAGCATACGCTGGTGGTGATTCTCGGGGACTCCAAGGGGGCGGCGCGGGTAGGCGAGACCACGCTGGTGTCTGGTTCCTTGCGCGCGCGCCTGGGCGAGCTCGACGGTAGCAAGAAGAACGAGCAAACCATCGCCACCCCCGCGGCCAAGGTGAAGGTGGGCACCGGCGAAGCGCAGATTCACGTGGACGCGAAGCAGACCTCGCGGCTCGCGGTGTACAAGGGCAACGGTGCCTCCATCACCGCCCAGAACAAGACGGTGGCGGTGCCGGAGAACTTCGGCAGCAAGGCCGAGAAGGGCAAAGCGCCGACGCCGCCGAGGCCGCTGCCCGGCGCCGCGCAGTGGCTCACGCCGCCGCCCGGCCTGGTGTTCGGACGCACCGCGGGCGCCGACTTCTTCGGAGACTTCGGTCCCGCGAGCACCGGACCGGCCATCGCGACCTGGCACGTGCAGCTCTCGAAGGACGAAGGCTTCCAGGACGTGATCGTCGATGCCCGGCTGGGCACCACGACCCATCGACTGGAGGCGCGGGCGGTGCCTGCCGGCGACTACTACGCGCGGGTGAGCGGCATCGACGACGATCTCTTCGAGGGCCCGTTCAGCGTGGTGGGCGTCACCCACGTGGTGCCGTTCGAGGTGGTCGCGCGCGGTCGCGACGTGGTGCTGCCGGCGGCCCCTGGCGTTTCGTGCGGCGTCGACGGCGGCCCCATGATCGAGCGTACGGCCCCGCTCGCACTCGATGGTACCAAGGCCCACCGCATTCGCTGCGCCAGCGCCAGCTCACCGGGGCAGGGCGCCGAGCTCGACACGCCCATCGTCGCGACTGCCGCCAAGGAGCCGCCGCGTCGCCTTTCCCCGCCTGCGCTGCGTGGCGTCGCTCCGCCGAAGGAGCCGGTGCTCATCACCGCCGAGCTCGGCACCGGCCTCCGGCTCACCAGCAACGACGTCTCGGAGCTCGGGTTCGCCTACGGCGGCGGGCTCGGGCTGCGCGTTCCGCTGAGCAGCGGCTACCTCGGCTTCGGCGTTCGCCTGGGCCGCGAGGAGTATCTCGAGCGCACCGTGAACCCGCAGCAGTTCGGCGGACAGGAAACCAAGTTCACGCATGGCGCCCTGGTCATCGACGGGCCCATCACCTACCACTTCGGCAAGAGCCCGAGCTTCGGTCCCTATCTGGGCTTCTCGCCCTCGGTGCTCTTCCAGAGCGGAACCTTCGCGGTGCCCACCGGCGAGTCGAAAGACAGCTTCGCGTTCCTGCTGGGCCTCACCGGCCTGGTGGGCGCCGAGCTCAAGCTCGGCCCCGGCGACATCTTCGGCGAGCTCGCCTATCGCGGCGCCACCGTGCGCCAGTTCGATTTTGCCAGCGTCGGCATGCGCGGCAGCTCGCTCAACTTCGGATACCGCTTCATCCTGCGGTGAGCGGAAGCAGCGGCTCGGACTCGCCGAGCTACGGCCGACCCAGCTCCACGTCGAACGTGACGTCCATCTGCTTGTAGGCGCTAGAGCCGTTGACCGCGCCGACCGCGCCGAGGAACGTGCCGGCGAAGCGCTCGCCCGGCTTCGTTGGGAGGACCGCGATATTGAGCCCACAGGTGGCGCTCGTGGCGAAGAGCTGGTAGTCGCCGTCGGGGCGATAGGTGACGGTGTTGCCGCCCACCTCGCAGCCAGTTCCCCGCCGGTTCGCATTGATCACGAGATCGGTAGTCGCCCCCGGGCGCGCCAGCTTGATCACCAGCACGACGCCACTACCCGATGCGAAGCTCGTGAAACCCGTCACGGCTTCGTCGACGCCGTTGATCTTCACCGTCGCGTGGTTGTTGCTGGGTGGCTTTCCCCCGTCGCCAGCGGTGCCGCCATCGCTCGTCGTGCTGCCATCGTCTGCGGTGCCGCCATCGCCGGTCGCTCCGCCGCAACCGCCGCCTTCTTGCCCATCGCTCACGCCAGGCGACGACACCGCCGCGAAGGGCAGCGCGCGGGTGCCTTCGGGAATGGGCACGGTGAACTGCGCCAGCTCGATGGACTTGTTCAGAGGCGCCGGCAGTGTGAGCGCGATCTCGCCCTTCATCACCAGCGATCCGGAGATCGTCGTGTCGCCGGCGTAGGTCGCAGAGCCTCCCGCCACGCTCATGCAGCGTCCCCCGAACTTCACCTGCACCTGGCTTCCGGAGACCACCGTGAGTCGCAAGCTGCCCGGTACGCCGCCCAAGGGGATGTCCGGCAGCTTGGTTTCGGGAATGGCGACCGGTAGCGACGCAGCCTGGCCGTCGAGGAGAAAGGGATCGAAGGCGGTGGACCCGACGATGGGAACGTCGATGTTCGCGAGGCCCGGTATCGGCCCATCGTAGTTCTTCAGGGTCGACGCGACCTTGAGTGTTCCCTCGAGCTTCAGGTGCAGGTCGAGAGCGAGCTTGCCGCTACCCCCCACGCCGGCGATCTTCGAACCTGCTGCGGTCCCCTTCGCGTCGACGCTCACGTTCCCGCCGGCGACGAGCTTGAGCGAGACCTGGGCGGGCCCCGACGCGGGAATGAGACCAGTGTCGTAGGAGAACCCCGGAACCGCGGGGGCCTCTCCGTGGAAGGCAATCTGCGCGCCGGGGTCGTCGGAGCTGCAGCCGAAGTAGCCAACGGCAGCGAGCACGGAAGCAAACCAAGTGAGCCTTTTCATAAGCGTGTCTCCTTTGGAGGTCGTAAGCTAGCGATGCGGGTCCCGGGAGGGCATCAAGGCGACGGCAGGTCGAAGCGCCTCGGGCGTGCAAGCCATCCTTGCGATTCGCCGAGCGCGCCCGCCGCCCACGCTCCCCAGCATTCGGCGGCGTGGCCGCCCTCGGTGAGGATGCAAGCCGAGTGGTCCGACAGGAACATGGCCGACGCCGGAGACGCTTCGACGATTTCGACAGGGTGCGTGCCGGAGGGCATAGCGTTGCGCGAGTGATACGGAAGGTATCCCCAGCAGCTCACGCGGCCACCGCGGCGGAGCGCGCAGGCGTAAGAACGGGTCACCCGCACGGACTCGGCATCCACGATGTCGGAAACTTCGGCGCGCCAGCTCGACATGCCAACGTTGGACGAGGAGCCCCAGCACAGCACGTGCCCGTTGCTGCGTGCGGCGCAAGCCAAACCCATGGACACGGAGACGTCGGTCGCGTCGTTCAAGTCGGGTACCGTGACGGCCGCCTCGGACACATAGGGTACGCGCGGATCTCCGTATCGGTATCCGAACAGACCGTTGCCATTCGCCCCCCAGCAAGCGACCTGCCCATTTGCGCGGCGGGCGCAGCCACCGGCCCCGAGGTCGAAGTCCGTCACCTGCACTGCATCGGAGATACCGGGCACGACCGTGGGCAGCGTCGGCGCCTGGGGCGAGCCCTTCCAGCAGAGCACGCTGCCATCGCGGATGCGCGCGCAGCGATTCGAAATTTCGACCACGTCTCGAAGGGACGGGATCCCGGCCAGTGCGCCCGATCCGCCCACGGTGCCATCTCGGCGCAGGAGCAAGGCCCCGCCGCTCGTCCCGTCGACCTGTACCTGAACCACGTTGTCGCCGAGGTTCGTGCTCGTCCCGTTGCCGTAGCCAGTGAGCCTCCCGGAGTTGCGCAGGACGTAGTCGGCACCTCCGCCGAAGAACTGGCGCGCGTCGGCGGCTGCACCGGTGAGGCGTGGGGCACTCGCCGAGGAAGGAGCGTGCTGGCAGGATCCGGTGCTCGCGACGCACGCGACGTCGCTCCCCAATCCGCCGCACGACTCCACCTCGACCAGACGGGGGCGTCCCGGGGAGCAGGTCACCTGCGAGTCGCCTGCGCAGAGTCGAGTGCCGAGGTTGTCGCAGGCCACCCAGGCGGGCGAGCTGGTTCGAGCTTGGCGGATCACCTCGAGCACGTCGGGACCGATCCCCGCGGAATAACCTCCCAAGAAACAGTCTTCGGAGCCCGTGGAGGTAACGGCCACGACCTCGTAGTGACCGCTCGACCGGTCGAGCAGCGGGCCTCCCGAATCGCCGTGGCAAGTTTGCGCGTCCCCCGCCGCCGGCCCACCGCGTTGTAGCCCGGTGTGCACGTCGTACGCGTCGGGGTCGAGGGTCTCTCCATACCCGATGGAGCTCAGGTACCGTGCACCCCTCGTGCGTGTGATGAAGTCGCGGAAGGCACTCTCGCTGCCGAACGCTCGCGCAAACGGTTTCCCGGCGACGCTATCGAGCGTGGATTGCCCCTTGGTGCGCTCCCGGCCCGTTCCCCAGCCGACGGTGAGCATCTTCTTTCCCTCGTCGCTTGCATCGAGCGGTCGCGCGCGAACGGGAATCGGCGTGGCTTCACTTGCGGGAACCGGCGTCCGCAGGTGGTAGATGGCCGCGTCCCGTCCCAGCCCGGTGGCGCCCGCGCCGATTCGGCCAGCAGTGATCTCTCGATCCACCTGATAGAGGTGGTTGTTGACATCCACACCGAGGTCGGGCTCCCCCGAGAGCGCCGTACAGTGCTTGGCAGTCAGTACCAGCTGCGGGGCGATCAGCGTACCGGTGCAGTAGTAGTTCCACGAGGTTCCGTTGATGATGCGAACGACCGCGCGGAGCTCCGGCTCGTTGGCCGGAGACCCGTTGTTCAGATCCGAGAGCGCCGAATCCGTATCGTCGCCGCCCGAGCAAGCGAGCGCGAAAAGCACTAGGGGAAGTGCGATGACCTGCGTTTGCTTCATCTTCATGACGGGGGTTGTAGAGGACGGCGGTCGTCAGGAACGGCCAAGCAACCTTCGCTGACGGCCAAACGTGCTCCCACGATGCTGCGGCGCGTCGTCCGCGATTCCTGCGTCCTCATGCCCGAATGCGCCGCCTTGGCAGCTCAAGCGGAGGTCCGGATGCACTTTTTCGTCTCGACCGATTCGCTTCGCGTGGTACCCGGATTGATGGCCACGCCATGAAGGAGATCACTGCGGCCTCGTTCAGCGCCCCCTCCCACGACGTCTACGTCAACTGCGGGTCGGTCCTCATTTGGTGTGCGAATCCCAGTGTGGGGGGCGTTATCGCCTGGGGGACTCCGCGCGAAGGCGACGTCGTGTCGCTCATCGAGGTGTTCGATAGAAATCGGCACATGACCCCGGTGTTCGACATGGTCCTCGACATGCGGGAGGTCGAAGCGGTGGACCTGGGCGCGCTGGCGACGCTGACGCCGTGGATGGGACGCAACAAGGACCTCTTCCTTCGAATGCGGGTGACCTCGATCGTTCGGCCCGACGTGTCTGGATTCTTGCTGGCGGGTCTGTTGCCGACGATTGCGCCGAGCCCCAACTTCACCGTTCTCCATTCGTCCAAGGATATCTACGCGCGACTCGGCGTTCCGGACGTGGAAGCGAAGCTGGCGAACGCGCTCGAAGCGGTTCGATCGCTATCCAGAGAGGTTCAGTGCCTCCGTACCCTCTTGCGGTCTTCGCTCGACCTATCGTCGTTCGCGGCGGCGAAGCAGCTCGGCATGTCGGAGCGCTCGCTGAGACGGGCGCTCGCGCAGGAGAAGACTTCGTTTCGCGAAGAGGTGAGCGCGGCGCGATT
>JABFRG010000985.1 GCA_013141295.1 Polyangiaceae bacterium | reverse complement strand
CCCTCGGCCATGATCAGCGCGTGGGTGAGCGCCGTCTTCAGCTCGCGCACGTTGCCCGGCCAAGCGTGCTCTCGAAGGAGCGCGAGGGCGTCGTCGCTCATGCCCCGGGGCGACCCCGGGTGGCTCGCGGCGAGCGACTCCACGAGGCCTTGGGCTAGCTCCTCGCGGTCGACGCGCGCGCGCAGCGGCGGCAGCTCCACCACCGCGCCCTGGATTCGGTAATAGAGATCGCTGCGGAATACACCGGTTTCCACGAGCCGCGGGAGATCGCGGCAGGTGGCGCAGACGAGGCGGAAGTCGGCGCGTCGTTCGCGGGTGTCACCCACGCGGCGGTAGGTGCCGTCTTCGAGGACGCGCAGGAGCATGGCCTGGAGCGCCTCGGGCATCTCGGCGATCTCGTCGAGGAACAACGTGCCGCCGTCGGCGCTGGCGATCTTGCCGTCCTGGCCTTGCCGCTGCGCGCCGGTGAAGGCGCCGGGGGCGTAGCCGAAGAGCTCGCTCTCGAGGAGCGTCGACGAGAGGCTGCCGCAGTTGAGGGCCACGAAGGGGCCGTTCTTGCGCGGGCTCGACCGATGGATGGCGCGGGCGAAGAGCTCCTTGCCGGTGCCGGTCTCGGCGAGGAGCATGATCGGCAGCTCGGTCTTCGCGAACTTCGTGCCCGCGGCCTTGGCCTGGGTGAGCAGGGGATCGCTACCGAGGAGCACGTCGAAGGCCGGCGCCAGCGGCGGACGTGGGGCGGGCGCGGCGGCCGGTGCCGCCAGGCGATCGAGGTAGACCACCATGGAGTAGGCGCGTCCGTCGCCGTCGAGCAGGGGCTCCAGGGTCAGCCGGTGGCGAACACCGCGGGCCTCGAACTGCGCCTCGCGGCGGCCCGCGCTTGCCTCTCGCGCGAGCACCGAGAACGGCACGCCGAACACGCGCTCCACCGAGAGCGGGGCCTTGGTGTCGGCTCGGCGATGGCCCGCGAGGCCCAGGGCGCGGCCCGCGGGATCGTTCATGGTGCGCACGAAGCCGGCGGCCTCCACCAGCAGCGCGGGCGTCGCCGCGCGCTGCACCAGCGCCTCGACCAATCGATAGCCGCCCACCGATGCGTAGGCGCGCATCCGGAGCGCATGGGCGATGGCCTCCGCGGCGGACTCCACCGCCACGCCCACCACCGGGCTGTGCGATTCGACGCCGCCGGTGACGTCGAAGACCGCCACTATCTCGCCGAAGGCATCGCGGATCGGCGCCGCGTAGCAGAAGAGACCGTGGTTCGCCTGCTCGTAGTGGGCGCGGCCCACCACCGATACCGAGGTTCCTTCGGCGAGCGCCGTTCCGATGGCGTTGGTGCCGCGGGCGGCTTCACTCCAGTGGGCGCCCTCCACGAGGCGCGTCTGCAGAGCGCGCTGGTGAAAACGCTTGCCCACGTGGGCGCGCAGCACGAACCCCTCGGTGTCGGCCACCACCGCCATCATGCCTCGATGCGCGAGCTTTTCGGCCAGCGGCTCGAGCACCGACGAGCCCTCGATGAACAGCCCCTCGACGCGATCGCGCCGGCTCCGGAGATCGTCGTCGCTGGTGCCCTCGGGTGCGGCGCTGCCGTCGGGCCGCGTCCCGGTCGAGGTCTGCACGCGAGCCCAGCGCTCGAGCACCGGATGCGCCGCGCGCTCGCCGGGCGTGACGTCGCCGGCGAAGAAGCGCTCCCAGAGCGCAAGGCTGGGCTCTCGCAGGTGCAGCATTTGCTTCCATGGAGTTTTTCACGATGCACGGGGCACGTCACGCTCGGTGACAGGGAAAAGCGTGGGGGCGGTGAAGATGCCGCTGGGTGCCATGGCGCGTCGCGTTGGCGGCTGCCTCCCTGTTGCGTTTCGAGACAGCGTCTCGAGCCAGCGCAACATCGCGCGACAGTGTCGCGATCCTCGGCCACACGGCCACCTCCGACGACGCGCCGCAGAAAACCCGTGCGGCCCGGGAAGTGCACATGCCCGGATCGGATCGTGACACGCCGGTTGCGTGCGTCACGGTCCGCGCCAAGACCGCGCGTTCGCCGGTCTCGTGCACGCCGGGTTTGCCCGGTTCCATCCGTTCCCGATCCGTTCCTGGAGGTTCCCATGGTCTACGTCCCGCCGAATCAAGAAGGCTCGAAGATGTCCTTCAAGTCTCGTTACGCGAACTTCATCGGAGGCGAGTGGGTCGCGCCGGTGAAGGGGCAGTACTTCGAGAACATCACGCCGGTGACCGGTCGCGCCTTCTGCGAGATTCCGCGTTCCACCGCCGAGGACATCGAGAAGGCCCTCGACGCGGCTCACGGTGCCAAGGGCAAGTGGGCAAAGACCTCGGCTGCCGATCGCGCCTCGGTGCTCATGAAGATCGCCGACCGCATCGAGCAGAATCTGGAGAAGCTCGCGGTGGCAGAGACCTGGGACAACGGCAAGCCGGTGCGCGAGACGCTCGCCGCCGACCTCCCGCTCACCATCGATCACTTCCGCTATTTCGCCGCCTGCATCCGCGCCCAGGAAGGGCACATGTCGGAGCTCGACGACGGCACCGTGGCCTACCACTTCCACGAGCCGCTGGGCGTGGTGGGGCAGATCATTCCCTGGAACTTCCCGCTGCTCATGGCCGCGTGGAAGCTCGCCCCGGCCCTCGCCGCCGGCACCTGCATCGTGCTCAAGCCGGCGGAGCAGACCCCGGCGTCGATTCTTTACCTCATGGAGCTCATCGGCGATCTCATCCCGGCGGGCGTACTCAACGTGGTGAACGGCTTCGGCATCGAAGCGGGCAAGCCGCTCGCCCAGAGCAACCGCATCTCGAAGATCGCCTTCACCGGTGAGACCACCACCGGCCGCCTCATCATGCAGTACGCCTCGGAGAACCTCATCCCGGTCACCCTCGAGCTCGGCGGCAAGTCGCCCAACGTGTTCTTCGAGGACGTCTTCGACAAGCAAGACGACTTCGCGGACAAGGTGCTGGAAGGCTTCTCGATGTTCGCCCTGAACCAGGGCGAGGTGTGCACGTGCCCCTCGCGCGCCATCATCAGCGAGAAGATCTACGGGCAGTTCCTGGAGCGCGCCGTGGCCCGCACCAAGAACCACAACCCGGGCAACCCGCTCGACCCCAAGACCTCGGTGGGCGCGCAGGCCTCCAACGATCAGCTCCAGAAGATTCTCTCGTACATCGACATCGGCAAGGCCGAGGGTGCCAAGGTGCTCCTGGGCGGCGAGCGCGCGAAGCTCTCCGGCGATCTGGCCGAGGGGTACTACGTGCAGCCCACCATCTTCCAGGGCAACAACAAGATGCGCGTGTTCCAGGAGGAGATCTTCGGACCGGTGGTCTCGGCCACCAGCTTCAAGGACTTCGACGACGCCATCTCCATCGCCAACGACACGCTGTACGGCCTCGGCGCCGGCGTGTGGAGCCGCAACGGCAACGTGGCCTACCGCGCGGGTCGCGAGATCCAGGCGGGCCGCGTGTGGACCAACTGCTACCACCTGTACCCCGCGCACGCCGCCTTCGGTGGCTACAAGCAGTCGGGCATCGGCCGCGAGAACCATCGCATGATGCTCGACCACTACCAGCAGACGAAGAACCTGCTGGTGAGCTACGACCCGAAGCCCATGGGCTTCTTCTGAGCCGCCGATGACCGCGCCGGTGCAGCGTGTTCTCGTGACCGAGGCGGCCGTCAAGCTGCTGGAGGAGCTCAAGGCCGAGCACGGCCCTCTGCTCTTCCACCAGTCGGGCGGCTGCTGCGACGGCAGCGCGCCCATGTGTTACACGCTCGGCGAGTTCAAGATCGGCGCCCGCGACGTGCACATGGGCGACATCGCCGACGTGCCGTTCTACATGGGCGGCGCGCAGTTCGAGCTGTGGAAGCACACGCAGCTGACCATCGACGTGGTGCCGGGGAGGGGCGCGGGCTTCTCTCTCGAGTCGCCCAAGGGCTTTCGCTTCCTCGTGCGCTCCCGGGTCTTCGAGGCCTGGGAGGTGGACGAGCTCGAGAAGGCAAAATAGGCTACGGGCATCGGGCTCCAGGCTTCGGCGTGGAGCCCGCGTTCTATTTTGCGCTACCGTGCGGGGACATGGGGACCATCGGGGATCTGTTGGGCGAGCTGCCGTGGGGCCTCCACGATGCATTTCTGGAGACGCTGCACGTGGACTACGTGGCGGCGCGCCTGGAGCTCACGGTGCGGCTGATGATGAGCAAGTATCAGGATCGCGACCAGCGCGCGATGATCCGCGTGGACGGGCTCGTCTACTGCGCGGTCGAGGCGCCCGACGCGCGCTCGATGGACGAGCTCGAGGAAGGTCCGGTGTGGATCGATGCCGGGAGCGGTATCGCGCGGAATGCGGCGCCCGGAATCCCGGAAGCGCCCGAAGGTTGCTTCGTACACTGGCTCTTCGTGCGCGACTGGAACGCCTTCATCCACATCTGCGGGAAGGACGCGACCTTCACCTGGCTCGAGCCCGAACCGGTGCCGGCGCGGGCCGACACGGGCCTGCTCTATCCCGGCGACGAGCTACCGGAGCCGGGCGTGGGGGAGCCCGACAGCGCGCCCCCTGCCGCGCGCGAGGTCATCATGGGGCCGAGCATCGACGACGCTTGCGCGGACCTTCCGTGGGGCCTCCACGACGCGCACCTGGAAGCGCTGCACGTCGACTATGCGGGTGGCGTTGCCGAGCTCACGGTTCGACCCTTCAAGAGTGACCAGCGGACGAGGCTGCGCGTGGAGGGGCTCGCCTACTGCGCGGTGGACCCGCCGGACCCCCGTCCCGAACGGCCCGGCGCGCTGTGGATCTCCGACGGGAGTGGCATCGCGCCCAGCGCGACCGAACACATTCCAGCTGCGCCCGCGGGGTGCTTCGTGCACTGGCTCTTCGCGCACGAGTGCAACGCGTTCATCCACATCTGCGGTCGTCGTGCCACCGTCGCCTGAGGGATGACTACGATTCGTGCAGTATCCACGTTGCTACAGGCGGCCGTTCGCCGCCCCTGCGAGCTCCTTGGCGCGGGTCCGTAGGGCCTCGAAGTCTCCGGTGAATCCGCCGATGAGGCTGTAGCGGAACGACGCGGAGACCGGCCCCTTCTTCCAGGCTATCTGCACCCCGCGGCTCTGGTCGAGGAGCTGTCCCTCGTCGCCGATGGCGTAGGGGCTGGCGCCGACGAGCGCCGACGGGCCGGTGGATGCGTAGGCGGAAGCCTGGGCGACGGAGAGGGCGATCTCGTCGGTCCGAAGCTCCGGTGAATACTTGCGCTTCCAGGTGCAGCGGCGCACGTCTCCACCCGGGGTCGAGGCGGACAGGGGCTCACCTACGATGGGGGCTCCGAGCAGCGACTCGATCTCCGCGGCGGAGATCAACGTGCACGGATCCGGCAGGGCCGCCGCCGCGCCGCTGCTTCCTCCGCTGCTGCTGCTGCTGCTGGCGCCGCTGCTGCTTCCACCGCCGCTGCTGCTGCTGGCGCCGCTGCTGCTGGTGCTCCCGCTGCCAGCGTCACTGCCTCCGCATGCGAACGCGGAGAGGGAGACGAAGAGCGACAGGGCGAAGAGGCTGGGGCGGAAGGACGAGCGCATGCTCCAAAAGTAGCCTCCCCGTGCCTCTCGTGCCTGTCGCCCCAACGGACGACGCACGTGGATAGCGGCGACCGCGACTACAGCTCCGGCTCCTCGTAGCCGGTCCCGCCGCACCCGGCCTGGCAGCCGCTCATGCAGGCGTCCCACTGGCCCGTGAGCTCGCCTCACGGACACGCCCACGCCGCCGACCGTCTCAGGGAT
>JABFRG010000645.1 GCA_013141295.1 Polyangiaceae bacterium | reverse complement strand
GGGATGGATTCCCACTTGGTACGCAGGAGCTGGTCGACCCAGGCCTCGACGATGCGCGCGTCGACGACGTGGTGGGCGCTCGCGTACGCCGGGACGCGGGCGCCGATCTGCCCGAGATCGGCGAAGAGGGCGGGGGTCGGGTCGGTCCACACGAGGTCCATGAGAAAGGTCCCGAGCGCACCGCGCCGGGCCGCTGGGATGCGCTCGAGACTGGCCATCATGGAGCGCATCTCGGCGCCTGCCGCCGGCGTCCACTTCGGCTTCTTGAGCTTGCGCTCGGGGCCGGCGAAGAAGGGCTCGTAGGTGCCGAAGAGGCTCGACTGGACGTCTTCCGGAAACCCCGCAGCGAGGCGACGAAGCGCCACGAAGAACGCCTGCCACCCCTGGGCCCGATCGGGAAATGCCAACTTGTGCTCGAGGAGCGGTGCGACGGTGGCGATGCGTGCGTCGTCGCCCGGAAAGCCGGCGCCAGGGCGTCCGAGGAATCCCAGCAGGTGCCAGAACACGCGCTCGTGCTCGGCGCTGCGGCGGCGTGCGCCCCGCTCGGCGACCAGCGCGTCGAAGAGGGCGCGGCAGTCGACCGCCGACCACTCGCCGCGATCGCCGAGGATGCGCTCCAGGTCTCGCGGCAGGTCGACGATGTCGCGACGGCTCGCGTCCTTACGGCCGAAGACGGCGATGCACGCGAGCGCCTGGTCGACCTTGCGCGCCGACGCCGGGATGCTGGCGGAGAGCGCGGCTGGAAGCGCTGGCGGTGCGATGCTGCCGGCGGTGGGAGCGGTGGGGGCCAGGCCGAACGCGAGGCGGTGCCGGGCTCCCTCGGCATCCACGAACGAGAGCTCGAGAGTGCCCGCCTCCAGGAGCCGTGCCTCGAGCTCGGCGCGCACGGTACCCTCGCCGCGCAGGCGCACCGTCAGCGGTGGAAGACGCAACCAGGCGCCGTCTTCGAGGTTCACCAGCGTGGAGACGGCGTCGGTCCGCGCGTCCTCGCTCACCCAGAGCTCGAAGCGCACCGGCTCGCCGCGCCGGAGCTCGAAGGTCCGTTCGATGCGGAGCCGCACGTTCTCGGGGGTGCCGCGGGGCAACACACAGAGCCCCTTGCCCTCGAGGCCGAGGTAGTAGCCACGCGCCGCCTTGGTGACGACCCGCAAGCCGTGACCACGTCGCGCCAGCGCCGATGCTGCGGCGCCCTTGGCGACGGCGAGGTCCGGGTCGCGATGGCCGAGCACCGGCACCGTCCGCCCGGCCCACGCCGAGAGCAGGGAGACGACGCGCTGGACGATGGCCGGCGCATGGAAGGCGCCGCCGTTGAGGAGCACCGCATCGGGAAAGCGTCCGTCGCCGAAGTCGCCGAGGAACTTGGCGATGTGGCGGGTGATGGCCGGATCACGCTCGTAGGGAAGGCCGAACGAGAGCAACGCCGAAGACGCGCGACGGGGCCGCTCCTCGGGGCCCACCTCGGAGAAGAAGCCGTCCATCACCAGCTGCTCCACCTGCTCGCGGGTGAGCTCCGCGCGAAGGGTGCCGCCCACGAGCTTGCTGCCGGCACCCGAGATGGCGATGGGTACCGCGGCGGGCGGCGCCGGCCCGAGCAGGGTCTCCTTCGCGCCGCGACACGCGAGCAGAAGCTGCCCCAGCTCCCGCGGGGTCAGCTCGCGCTGCAGGTGGGCCTCCACCTGGTGCGCGAGGGCGAGGTCCAGGTTGTCGCCGCCGAGCAAGAGGTGCGGACCGGTGGCGATGCGCTCGGCCAAGAGCTCGCCCCCCTCTTTGCGTACCGCCAGCAGCGAGAGATCGGTGGTGCCGCCGCCGATGTCCACCACCAGCACGCGCGCGTCGTCCGCGGCGGCCTCCACGATGCCACGGAGCTCGGCATCGCGTGCATGATGCAAGTAGTGATAGAACGCTGCGAGCGGCTCCTCCAGCAGGGTCACGGTGAGGCCGGCCTGCTCGGCGGCGAGGCGGGTCAGATCGCGCGCGGCGTCGTCGAAGCTCGCAGGCACCGTGAGCACCACCTCCTGCGCCTCGAGTGGCGCAACCGGGTGCGCGAGGTTCCAGGCCGTACGGACGTGGCCGAGGTAGCGCGCGCTGGCTTCGAGGGGCGAGATGCGCGGGGCATCGTCGGCGCCGCCCCAGGGCAGGATCGCCGCCGTCCGGTCTACCCCCGCGTGGGCCAGCCAGCTCTTGGCCGAGACCACACTGCGGCCGGGAACCTCGAGCCCGCGCAGCCGCGCGAAGAGGCCGGATATCCATGGGGCCGCCCCGTAAGGGTCCTGGACCTCTTCGCCCTCGACCGGCGCATAGAGCACCGAGGGCAGGAGCGCGCGCGGCTCCTCTTCTCGCGGCCCCACCCGCTGCGCCACCGGAAACACCGCGATCGCCCCGGACGCGTCCACGTGGGCCACCACGGTGTGGGTGGTGCCGAGATCGATACCGACGATGCCAGGAGACGGAGAGCCCATCACTCGCGTACGGAGAGCTCGATCTCCCAGCGCTCGCCGTCCTTCTTCGGCGCGTGCGGCACCGCGAAGAGCTTGAGCGTCCCCACATCGGTGAGCTCCGACCGGAGGTAGACCGGCACCACGTCGCCGAGGGTGCGCTCGCCCTCCGGAAGGGTCACCTCGATGGGCGCGAGCTCGTCCACGTCCTGGGCGCGGCGCTTGGAGAAGCGCGCGCCCGACGCGTCGTCGCGCCGCACCGAGGAGCCGAAGAACCGGAACCGCACCGGCTCGCCCACCACCACGCCGAGCTCCGCGCTCTGCATCTCGCTGGCGCTGCCCTCTTCCATTCCGAACGGCGCGACGCACAGGAGATCGACCGGAGGCTCGACCCCCGGGATGGCCGGCGCGTTGCCCTCGATGCCCACGTAGTACGAGCGCGCCGTACCACCGCGGATGCGCACGCCGCGTCCCTTGCGCGCGAGGCCGAACGCGAGCGCGCCACGGGCCACCGCGAGATCGTAGTCGGCGCCTCGAGCTCCCGGGCCGGCTCGGCCCCCACCGCGGCGAGCCAGCCGTTGAGCGCGCCGAGGAGGCGCTCCCGAAGGCGCGTCGACTTCATGACGCCACCGTTGAACAGCACGCGCGTAGGCCGGAGGATCGGACCCTCGCCTCCGGAGGCGGTGGCTTGTCGCGTGAGAAAGCCCGAGAGATGCCGGGTGATAGCCGCGTCGTCTGCATAGGGGAGACCCATGCTCCGAAGCGCCGCGCGCGGCCGCGCAATGGGCTGCGTGCCGAGCTCGACCTGCGGGAAGAACCCCTCGAGAATGATCCGCGCGATCTCGTCGCGGGTGAGCTCGGTTCGGAGGGTGCCACCGAGGAGCTTGGCCCCGCGCTTGGCCACGGTGATGGGCACCGCGTCGGGACCGCCGTCGGCCAGCAGTGCCTCCTTGGCGGCGCGACAGGCGAACAGGAGCCCGGCGCGCTCGAAGGGGCCGAGCTCTTGGTCGAGCTTCTCCTCGCAAACGTGCGCGAGGAAGAGGTCCATGTTGTCGCCGCCGAGCAGGATGTGCTGGCCCACCGCCACGCGCTCGAGCGCCAGCGCACCGGCGTCATCGCGCACCGCGATGGCGGAAAAGTCGGTGGTGCCACCGCCGACGTCGACCACCAGCACCACGTCGCCGACCCGGAGGTCCTTGCGCCACGCGTCCCCACGGCGTGCGAGCCATGCATAGAGCGCCGCCTGCGGCTCTTCCAGGAGCGTCACGTTCTCGAGCCCGGCGGCGAGCGCCGCTTCTACCGTGAGCTCTCGCGCTGCGGCGTCGAACGAGGCGGGCACCGTGAGCACCACGTCGGCCGACGCCGCGTCGATACCGCGGCCGTGCTTCAATGCCTCGGCAACGTGCTCGAGGTAGCGCCAGGAGACCTCCACCGGCGAAAGACGCTCCACGTCTTCGGCCGCCTCGCGCGGCAAGAGCGCCGAGCGGCGGTCGACCCCGGCGTGGGAGAGCCAGCTCTTCGCGCTGGCGATGACCCGGGTCGGCGCGTCGAGCCCTCGAGCCCGGGCTCCCTCGCCCACCGCAAAGGTGCGCGTCTCGTCCCACGGCAAGGCCTGCGGGCCGTCGGATTCGTGTGCAAGATACAAGAACGACGGGAGCAGCGGCCGCGCCTCGACGGAGCCGCGCGCCACCAGCTGGGGAAGATCGACGACGACCACGCTGCCGTCTTCGCCCTCGGTGGAAACGGCGGTGTGGGTGGTTCCTAGATCGATTCCGAGCGTCGTCACAGCTCCACCTCTGCCGGCGCGACGATGGTCGCATCGAACCCGGCCAAGCCTTCCGGCAGCGAGAGCCCCACCACGCGCCAACCGCGGTGCTGCAGGGTCCCGCGATACGGGCCCTTGCCGGAGACGTTGCCCACCAGCTTCAAAGTCGCGGCGTCGAAGCCGCTCGGCACGTCGACCTTCTTCCCTTCTTCGGCCTCGTGAATCGGCTCCACCTTGCCATGCCCGTGGAGCGCCCGGCGGCAGCCCTCGTGCACCACCCGCGCCGCGGTGCCCACGTCGGCATCCGGAAAGGTGGTGATGTCCTGCTCGAGGAAGTCGACGAAGCGACCTTCGCGCTGGAACAGGGCCAAGAGCTGCAGCGCAGCGTCGATGGAGGCCGGCGCGCGCTTCTCGGGCTTGGGCGCTTCCTTCAGCTCCTTCACTTCCTTCACGGGCTCCGGCGCCGGTGCCGGCGGCAGCGCGTCGCGCACCAGGTTGGCTCGGGCGGCGAAGGCGCCGTCGAAGAGCACGCGGAAAAAGCAGGCCCACGCGAAGAAGAGGCGCGCGGGAAAGGACATCGAGGGTTCGCTCACAGGCCCTTTATGGCGGAACTTCTCTTCCCCCACAAGGCGCGAGAAAGGCCCCCACCACCGCCGCCACCTGGCGCCGCGTCCGCAGGAAGAAGTGGTCCTCACCGGGAAATACGTGGAGCGAGGCATCGAGCTCGCGGGCCAGCGCCTCGGCCTCGGCCGGCCCGGTGAAGTCGTCGCGGTCGCCGATGCACACCAGCCGTCGGGCGGCCTGGAGCGCGCCTTCGTAGGGAAAGAGCGTGGGCACCGGACAGAGCAGCACCGCCGTTGCCAGGGTCGCCCGCTGCGAAAGCCTGTGCGCGATGACGGACCCGAAGGAGTACCCGACGATGGAGAGCCGAGCGCTCGGTGCCCGGGCCGCCAGATGGTCCAGCACGCGCGAAGCGTCGTCCACCTCGCCGCGGGCGGCGTCGTACGCGCCTTCACTGTCGCCCACGCCGCGGAAGTCGAAGCGCGCGTGGGCCACGCTCGCACGGCCCGCGAGCTCGCGCGCGATGGCGGCCACCACGGCGTTGTGCATGGTGCCTCCCATCTGCGGGTGCGGATGGCACAACAGGACCGCATCGGTGGCGTCGCTCGGGGCCCGCTCGAGACCCCATATCTTCGGCGGCCCTGGCACCGAGAACGCCGTCTCCTCCCGGAGGTTCACCGGCGGCGGTATCTCCACTCCCTCACGATTGCGCGGCACGCCCGGCACGATAGCAACGTCGAGCCCACCGCGGGTACTCTCGCGCGATGGAACGCGAGCACTCTTTCGAATCGGACCTCCATCGTCGCTCCGAAGGCGCGAGCCTCGCGGCGCTCGAGCAGGGGCCGGTCGAGGCGGCCGTCCTGCGAGATTCTCTCGCCGGCGACGACGAAAGCGTGGCGCTCGCCGCCGCCCTGCAGCTGGGCGATCGTCTTCGGGCGGGCGAGGACCTGGACGTCCCGGCGCTGCTCCCCGCCGACCTGTTCGCGCTTCCCCCGG
>JABFRG010001057.1 GCA_013141295.1 Polyangiaceae bacterium | reverse complement strand
CTGGTGCTGCGCGCAGCGCGGCTGCTGGAGAGCCTGGGCTGCAGCGTCGTGCTGGTGGGCGAGCACGACGCCTATCGCGAGCTCGGCCTTCCGATGCTCGCCGACGCCGCGAAGGAACGCGCCGGGCCCCTGGGCGGCCTGGTGGCCCTGCTCGGAGCGGCCCTGCCCGGAGCCGGCGCAGGCGACGCACCGGTGCTCGCGCTCGCTTGCGACATGCCCCACGTCTCTGCCGACCTCCTCCGACGCTTGCTCGATGAGGCTCCCGGTGCCGCGGCGCTGGCGCCCCGCCGGGAAGGCAGGTGGGAGCCCCTCTGCGCGCGCTATCGTCCGAGCGCCGCCCTGCCCCTCGCGCAGCGACGTTTGGCGGAACGTGCGCTGGCGCTCCAGGGCTTTCTCGACGCGCTCGCGGCGACCGAGCTCCCGATCTCGCCGGCGGAGGCCGACGAGCTCCGCGACTGGGACCGTCCCGAGGACATTCACCGGTAAGCCCACGTTTCCCGCGCAGACTCGTGTATAAGAGCGGCGACATGCCGACCCTGTTCACCAAAGGCGATCTCTTCAACGAGCCGGGAATTTCCGCGTTCGCCCACGGCTGCGACTGCGCCGGCGGCATGAGCGCGGGCGTCGCCGCAGCGTTCAAGAAGCGCTGGCCGCGGATGTTCGAGGAGTACGCCGTGCGCTGCCAGGACGGTCGCTTCAAGCTCGGCGACGTGTTCGTGTGGAACGAGGGCAAAGAGACGGTGTTCAACCTCGCCATCCAGGAGCACTGGAAGAAGAAGGCGAAGTACCCCGCGCTCGTCACCGCACTCGAGAAGATGCTCCCGCTGGCGGAGGCCGCGGGCATCGAGACCATTGGTCTGCCGCGCATCGGCGCCGGGCTGGGCGGCCTCGATTTTCCTCGAGTGAAACGCATTCTCACCGACGTGGCCGCCGGAAGTCGCGTGGCCCTCGTGGTGTTCGATCAGTACATTCGCAAGGCGCCGCCCGCAGCTACTTGAAGAGAAACAGCACCACCTCGAAGAGGATGAGCAGGAACACGCCGACCTCGAGCACCATGCTCCGGGTGTGCCGCGTGAGATCGACCATCATCTCCAGGCTGTCCTGAATCATCGAGACCTTGCGGTCGAGGGCCACGTAGCGATCCTCGATGGCGAACGACAAGCGCAGCCCCCGGTAGACGCCGTGCAGGGCCTCGTCGTCCCAGGTGGCCGCAGGGTCGTCGAGGAGCGCGAGCGTGGTCACCACGCGATTGCGCAGACGCATCGCGGTCCCGATGAAGCGCGTGAGGTCACGGAGCGCGCCGCGAAAGCGGCCCTGGGTGGCCACCTGCGCGGTGAACTCGTCGATCTTGGCCAAGATGCCGTCGACGTCCGACTCGTAGTACTCCATGCCTACCGACTGCCCGATGACGTGGGCCACGACCTCGGCCACCGCCGGGGTGAGCTCGCCCACGATCAGGCGATCGAACTTCGCGGTGGGCACGGCGCCCGGCTCCACGCGAATCGTGAAGTCCTCCACGCTCTGCGAGCGAGGCTCGTCCTTCACGTGGGTGGTGAGGACGTCGAGAACCCGTCGCCGCTCCGCCTCCGGGACGTCGAAGAAGACGATGGCGCCGAAGTCGTGGATGACGACGTAGCTGGCGCTGGGCTCGTAGCAGAGCAGCGCGTGCACCTTGCTCACGCGCAAGGCCGGTGGCCGGCCGAGGCGCGTCGCGAGCTCCTTCGGCGAGAGCGTCGCCGCGATGGCGTACGCGTTGACCTCGACGTTCCGCGCCGTGGTGGCCGCGGGCACCGTGGCGTCAGCTTCGCCCATAGACCGGAACCACCGCACCGGACGTGAGCGACGCCTCCACCGAGACGAGCCACGCGATGGCCGCGGCGACTTCGGCGGTCTTGGGCCACGCCGCGAAGTCCGCGTCGGGCATCGCCGCTCGGTTCGCCGGCGTGTCCATGATCGACGGTGCCACGGCGTTGACGAGGATGCGCTCGCCCTTGAGCTCCTCGGCCAGCGACTGCGTGAGCGACATCAGCCCGGCCTTGGACGCTGCGTACGCCGCAGCGCCGGCACCGGGTACCAGGGCCGCTCGGGAGACCACGTTCACGATGCGCCCGCCTTCGCCGGCCGCCTTCGCGCGCATGGCTCGGACCGCTTCTCGGCTACAGAGGAACGCGGTGACCAGATTGATCTCGAGCTGACCGCGGACGTCCGCCGCGGTCGTGTCGGCGAGGAGCGCGCCCTTGTAGCCACCGGCAACGTGGACCGAAGCCCACAACGCCGGCAGGCCACCGTAGAAGGCCGTCACCGAGGCCTCGTCGGTAAGGTCCACGCGAGGTGCGACGCGCACTTCGTGGGAGATGCCCCGAACGCTGGCCTCTTCGGCGTCGTTGCGCACCGGGCAGTGGCAAATGGTCCCGGCCGCCAGCATCGACTCCAGGAAAGACCGGCCCAGGGCACCTGCGGCGCCGGTGATGACGACGTGTCGGCCTCGGATGCTCATGCGGCGAGCTTACGGCATTCACGGCGGAGCTGCGAGGGATAGCGGACTACATAGGGACCTGATATGCTCCCCAACATGCCGACGGGGCGCTCAGCGGAGGGGAAAGGCTCGTGAGGTCGGAGCGCACGTTGCTCGACTCCGAGCACTATCGCATCACCGCCTCGAGCCCCGGACCGGTGCTCGTGATCACGCGCAAGCCCCGAGCGTTCTCCACCAAGGCCGAGGTGGACGAAGCCTGCGACCCGGTGCAGGCCCTGCTCGACAACGCCGGCCGCGCCCGACATCGCATCGTGGTGGATTCCCGCCGCGCGGTGGGGCGCAATGATCCCGACTACGAGACGTGGTTCGCCCACCATCGGCGGCGGATGGTTCTGGGCTTCCAACGGGCCGCGCTGGTGGTCGCGACTCCGGTGGGAATGCTGCACGTCCAGCGACTCCT
Organism: Polyangiaceae bacterium; assembly: GCA_013141295.1. Classification (GTDB taxonomy): domain Bacteria; phylum Myxococcota_A; class Polyangia; order Polyangiales; family Polyangiaceae; genus JABFRG01. The sequence goes on along the minus strand of JABFRG010001057.1, from coordinate 2,822 downwards.
CCGGCAGGACGCCACGGCGGATACCGTTCGCGTCTTCACCGAGCTAGAAGACGCGATGCAGTACGCCGAGTCCACGGCGCCCATCTCCGCTCGAGTAGAAGCCGCCGCGAAGAAGTAGGCCGCCGCCTAGCGGTAGGCCACGTTCATGTGCGCCGCCGGGAAGCGGTTGTAGCTGTCGAAGATGGGGAACGTGACGGTGGACGCTCCGAAGATGTCGCCCAGCTCCGAGTGACGGGCAGTGCGGAGCGTCATGGTCGCACTCGAGAACTGGATGGCGGGAATCGGCGTGTTCATGCGGACCGACCCGCGACACGAGTCTTCCCACCAGTTCGCGGTGTAGGGCACCGCTGCGGCGGTCGGCACCACCACCGGACCGCCGACCGTGAACGCGGGGTCGCCCGGGACACGAATCTGGAGGTTGCCGGTGCCCGCGCCGGTGCTCGTGAACTGGTAGGAGATATCCGGAACGAACTGCGCCGCAGACACGCCGATGGCGCGGAGGCGCGCGAAGAGGCGCGCGTTGGTGGTGTAGTACCAGAGCGCGTAGTTGTTGATGTCGCCGGTGCCATCCGGAGACACGAGGTTGACGCCCACTTGTGCCACCGTTCCGGGGCCGGTGGCGTGGCCGGCGACCGACGTTCCCTGGCAGTTGGCGATGCGAACGACGATGAACGTGGTGCCCGCGGCCTCGTTGGCGAGCGCATACGACGACGGGACGCGGCTGCGCACCGCGGAGACCGGGACCGGAGCCAGCGACGCCATTTCCGTGCAGTTCGTGAAGTCGACCGGGAACGCCAGGTTGGCCCCCAGGGCCTCCTGATCGGTGCCGATATCCGTAGGTTCAGTGGAGCCTGCGGTATCCGCCACACATCCCCCTGCTGCCAACGCGAAGCACACGACGGACGCCCACTGGATCGTACGCATATTCGCAAACCTCCTATGCAGTTGAACCTCTCAGAATAACATCTGTTCCAAGACGCGCACGGGGGGGGCCGTACGATTCGCGTGCATTTTCCAGGCATTCGCGTCGCAGCCCATGCCGCAGTGCGTTCAGGCTCACGGACCTGGGCCGAGGTCCGTGTCGGCGTCCGTGTCGGCGTCCGTGTCGCCATCCGTGTCGCGCAGCCGGTCTTCGAGCGCACGGACCTTGGGGTGAAACGGAGCAATGCGCTTGGCCGCAGCGAGGTGCGACGCGGCGCAGTCGAGATCGCGACGACGACGGCAGACCTCGGCCAGGTTCACGTGGGCCTTGAGGCTACCGGCGTCGAGGTCGAGGGCGCCGCGATACCATCGCTCGGCCGCGTCCCGATCGCCCAGCGCGGCGTCTGCATTGCCGAGCGCGACCCATGTTCCCACGTCGGCGAGCTCCGACGACGAACGCAGCAAAAGACCGCGCCCGCGCGCGGCGTCGCCCAGCTCCAGCGCGGAGAGGCCCGCCTGGAGGAGCGTCTCGCCATCCTTGGGATCGACCCGCACCGCGCGGCGAAGTGCGGCATCCCGCGCCAATGGATCGACCGACGGGTCGAGGCGGGCAGACTCGCGTATCCATGCACCGACGTAGCTTCGCGCGGCGACGCTCGCGCTCCAGGCCGCAGCCACCCCGGCCCCAACCAGCACCGCAGAGGACCATCGCAACGGACCACGGCGGCGCGGGCGCCGAACGGCGGCGCAAACGAGGAGCAGCGCGCCCAGGTAGGCCACCGGCGGCAGGTGCAGCGGAACGTCGCCCACCATCTCGAGCGCGAGTGTGAGCGACGCCGCCCAGAGCAGCGGCGAACTGCCGCGGAGCGCGAATAGCAGGCGCGCCGTGGCGGCAAGCAGGAGGATGGCTCCGGGAACACCGTTCTCGACCAACGCGTGCACGAAGCTTCCGTGCGCCGACGTGGCGTTGACGAAGTGCCGCGCCGCCGCGTCTGGCGCTTCCTTCGCCAGACCTCGCCCCTGGGCCACGAGATAGGCGTGGGCGAATCGCCCGGTGCCGACGCCGGCTACCGGCGCCTCCTCGGCGGCGGTCAGCGCGTGCCGCCAGATCCACATGCGATCGGCGAACGCGCGAGCGAGACTGGCATCGCGAAACGAAGACGGCACCGACGACGCCGGCAGCGCGACCGCGAAGTGGCCTTCTGCGCGGCGCCGAAACGACAGCGCCAGTGCGGTGACCAGCGCGAGCGACAAGCTCGCCATGGCCACCCGCGAACCGGCCACCAAGAACGCGAGCAGCATCGGCGCGAGCGCGATGGCGACGCCGGCCCGAACGCGTCCTCGTGCCCGTCCCCGCACCTCGCCCCGCGATCGACGCCGCTGCGCGCGGGGCGATCCGCCGAACGCGAGGTCGGCGGTGAGCGGAAGGCACACGCCGAGAAGGAGCCCCAGCCAGTCGGGGTTACCGGAGAGCCCCACCACCGGCCGATGCGACGCCACCTGGAAGAGCGCGCACGCCGATTGCGCAAGGCCCAGCAGCAGCGCCCCCCGACGCGCTGCCGCTCGCGCCGCGAACACGCCGACCTTGCTGGCCGCCAGCGCGAAGAGCGATGCCCCCACCCAGGTCGTGACGTCCAGGGCGCCCGCGTGAATGCCCCACGCCAGTCCCAGCGCGGTCCAGCCGAGCCACGCGAGCGCGAGCGCCGCCGGCGAGGTCCAGCTGAAGGCCGGAAGCCGGAAGATGCGCGCCGCGCCGCTGCCGCGACCCGACGCGAGGGAGAGCGCCACCAGGCTCCCCAGACCCAGCACGAGCCCGGCCATGCGCTGCGGCGCCGCCGAGGTGGTGGGCCCCGCGGGTACCGAGCCCGCGCAGGCCACCGAGAGCGCGAGGCCCCACGCTG
>JABFRG010001003.1 GCA_013141295.1 Polyangiaceae bacterium | reverse complement strand
GCCCAGGCTCCGGGCGGCACCTGGGTGGCCACTGAAAAGGTGCATGGTGCACAGGTCGTGGTGGCCACCGACGGGCGCGTCGTCCGGGTGGGCAAGCGCAAGGCATGGCTCGAGATCGACGACGCGTTCTTCGGGTGGCAGCTCCTTCGCGTCGAGCTCGAGGCTGCCGCACGGGGCGCCTTCGCGGCGCAGGCGGACGCGCGGGTGGTGCGCCTCTATGGCGAGCTGTTCGGGGGCAGCTACCCGCACCCGGAGGTCGCAGCCTCGCCGGGAACGTCGCCGGTGCAAACCGGCATCTGGTACGCGCCCGACGTGCGCTTCGTGCTCTTCGACGTGCTGGTGGAGACGCCCTCCGCGGAGCCCGTGTTCCTGGCGCACGCCGAGGTGGAGCAACTGGCGGCCGCCGTGGGTCTGCCGGTGGTGCCGCTCCTGGGCCGCGGCCCCCGTGCCGTGCTCGAGCGCTTCCCGGTGCACTTTCCCTCCCGCGTGCCGGCGCTGCTGGGCCTACCCCCGCTCCCGGACAACATCGCAGAGGGCTTCGTGCTCAAGCCCGACGCGCGGGCCACGCCGTCCGCTCGCTACGTGGTGAAGCACAAGATCCCCGAGCTCGACGAGGGTCGCTTCGACGAAAGCGCGCCCTGGAACCCCGATGCAGCGCTGAGCCTGGCTGAGCTCCAAGAGGTCGCCGCGCGCCTGGTGAACCCCGCGCGTGTGGCGTCTGCGCGATCCAAGGTGGGCACCGATCCGGCGACGATCGCCGAAGAGGTGCTGCTCGACGTGCTCGTGGATCTCGAAGCGGCCTTCCCCGCGGCCTTCCGAGGGCTCACGCCGGAAGCCGACGAAGCCCTCCGCGCGCTCGTGCTCGAGCGCGCCCAGCACGCCATCGGCCGCTAGGCACGAGCGCGGGAAATTGCTAGAATTCAGGGATGAAAGCGGGGCATGAAAGGGAGTATCTGGCCGCGGACCTGGTGCGCCGGCGGCCCGAGATGTACCTCGGCGGATGCCGCATCGAGGAGCTCCTTCTTGCGGCGCTCGACACGCTGTTTTTGTGGCCGGAGGTCGTGAAGCCGCTGCGTCTGGTGCTCTGGGCGGATGACGTCTACACCGTGGCGTTCGACGGGCCGCCCCTGTCGGTGGACGCGTTCGAGGACGGCGCGTGCATGTTCGAGCGGTGCTTCACCATGATGGGCGTTCCCGTGCCCTGCCACGCCTTCGTGGTCAACGGCGCGAGCGCGCGCCTCGATGCGTGGACTCTGCACGGGTCCACGGCCTACCTGTGCGGCTTCGAGCACGGCCATCGGTGGTTGGCCACGCGCGCGGCTCCGCAGCCGCTGCACGCCAGGTTCGGCGCAAACGGCTTCACCTTTCGCCCAGACCGCTCGTTCATCACCGGGGACCTGTCGCTGGAAGCGTTGGCCCGCGCCCGTGACGAAGCGGCGGCACGCGGTGGAGAAGCGCAGGCACCGGTGGAGATCGTCAACCGCATGACCGAGCCTTGCGAGTGGCCCGTGGAGGTGGTGTGGCCCTTCCCTCCCATCAAGCTGCTCGAAGGGCTCCAGGGCATCCGCTTGCGTCCGCACTTCTTCATGAAGGAGGTCACAGTAGGGAGCCTCCTGAGCCGGGTGTTGCGAGACATTCGCAACGAGCTCCCGATGGTCCAGCATCGCCTCGAAGAGCGTGCCGGAGGCGAGGTCTCGCTGACGCTCGAACCGCTCTCGTTTCCGCCGGACGTGGAAGACCCGCACGATCCCTTTCTTCGGCTCACGCACTCGCCGTACTGTCAGGCCTGGGTGCTGGTCAACGGACTCAGCGAGCGGCTCGACGTGCGGACCACCCATGACGGAGCGCGCTACGCGTGCGCGTTCGAGCGCGGCGATCTGGTGGAGCCGTTCCACCGGGTGGATGCGGACGGGACGGACGCCGACGCGCCGAGCCGGCTCTCGACCACCCTGATCTTTCGGCCGGATCCGACGATCTTCGTCGGAGGCTGACGGGTCCGCGCCGGGCCTCTCCGCTACCCTGTCCACCCGCGAGGTCCCCGCGCACGCGCACGAGCGCGCTGACGACCCACGACCCCGATCACGAAACACGACCACGCGGACGGCCACGCACACGAGGATGCCCACCACGCGGCTTCGTGCATCGTGATCGTGCTCGTCCATCGTGATCGTGGTCGTCCGCGTTGGCGCGCTCGTGCGCGTGCGCGGGGACCCAACCGGTCGCGGGAGCAGCGCAGGGTCCAGGGCCAGAGTCTGGATCAACACATCGCTGAAAGGGTAAGGCCCATCGAGGTCGCCGCGTGTGACCGCATCGGGTCAGGTGAAATATCCAAGGAGCGATCAAGGTGATCCCTCGCGGCCTGTCGTCGAAAGAGGGCGTTGGGGCGAGGATGACAATCAACGTGAACGCGGTCCACGGCATGGGCGGCGCCGTGGCGGGAGTATCCTTTTGCTCCTTCGCGCAGATCGTCTGTCTCTGCGAGACGAGCCTCCGGACCGGAGATGATGCGGCACTTCACACACGGCGACCTCGATGGGCCGTCGGTAGGTCTTGGTCCTGCTACGTGCCGAGAATGGCCACTTGGGTGCTCCAGTTCGCCCGTTGAATCTCGGCGTCCAGAACGCGACCCTCGCGGGCGAAGCCGTCGGCGTCGCGCCGTAGCTGGGACACGTCGACGGCGGGAACACTGCGAATCTCCCGAGCGCTGTATCGGCCTTGCGAAGGGGACGAGATCGCATGGTCGGCGAGGCCGGAGACCAGGAGATGGCGATAGCGAAGCATGTCGCGACGAATGAGCGCCGAGACGAGCGGCGTCCCGTCCGAGAGATTCGTCGCCGCGTTCGTACCGTCGATGCGCGCCACGAGGCTCTCGAAGGCGAGCACCTCCGCCATGAGCTCCCGAAGGAGGTCGAGCGGCGACTCCGGCGGGAGCAAGCCCTCTTCCGTTCGGGCCACGGCGTACAGGCGCTTCTTCAGGCCTTCCATGCGGGACTTGGTGTCTTTGCGCTCCATGAGCGCCTCGGAGAGAAACATGCAGTGGGTGAACGGAGGGAATGGAGGCGGCCGCGCCCGACATGGGCCCGACGGCTTCGAGGTCCTTCACCCATGGGCCCGCTACACCCATCTACGCGCACGGCCGGGGCGCGCTACCTCACGCAGAGCACGGGCGCCTGGTAGCTCGATGTGGAGCACACCGGTACGGTCTGGTGGCACGCTTGATAGCAGCACGTCGTGGCGCACGCCGGGAGGTCCGGGCAATTGCACCCGTCGCCACGCTTCCAACAGTAGGCCGCTTTGGGCAACGAGAACCCGCATGCGGACGCAAGCGGTGTCCCCTCCGAGGCGGTGCTTCCCGTGTACATGCAAACCATTCCGGGATCGCTCGACAGCTCGCGGGTGATCGATGCCGCCTGCGCCCAGATGCCAATCAACATGTTCGCCGCGACGTTGAAGCCCGCGGGACACGGGTTGCCCGTTGGCGTGCTCGTGAAGCAGCCGGCCACGCGGAACTCGCGGGCTCCCGCGCATCCAGACAACGTCCCCGCGCAACTGCTGGGCGCAACGGTAACGCTCTGCGGGTAGTCGTAGCCACCGCACGATACGGTCGGCCCTGTGGGCACCGTAGGTCGCGCGTCGGCGTCTCCGTTGGCCGTTGCGGCGTCGCCGGGGAAATACGGTGCGCCGTCCGATGCGGTGACGGCCCCGTCGGTTTGCGGGGTGGCGTCCCTCGGAAGACCGCCTGCATCTCGATTGCCGTCTTGAAGCTCGTCCCCTTCGAAGCCGACACCCGTTGCACACGCGAAGGCGAGCAACGCGACGGCGACGGCGACAGTCGTCCGAGCGACCGTGACTCTTGCGAACTTCGGCATGACGACTTCCCTCTCGGACGCATACTGCGCCACGGAAAGTGCGCTGTCGCCGCGATCCTTTCGATCACAGCTGCCGCGATCGAGAACGTCGCCCCATAGGGCGCCACGGACGTCGACGCGCCTATTTCACCAACTGCATGATGATGAACGCGATGCTGATGAGCGTCCCCAGCGCGCCGGTCACGATCCCGATCCAGCTTCGCGCGGTGGACGCGCCCTTGCCGTAGGCCGATTGCTGGATGATCGCGCCCTTCTTGAGGGAGATGATCCCGGTGACGAGGGCGATGGGCCCGAGCACCACACCGACGCCGCAGATGAGCACCGAGAGAATGCCGACCCAGCAGGCCACCGCCGCCAGCGGATTGGTGGGGATGAGCGCGTCCACGATGCCCGCTGCGGGCGGATGCGGATTGCCATACGCCGGAGGCGGATACCCGCCGGGAGGCGGGGGCGCTTGACCAAAGCCCCCGGCGGGTGGCCCAGAGGGTGGAGAGCCATGGGGCGGGTACGGAGGCTGCGACATGGCTTGGTCGTATCGCGATTGTGCGCCGGCGCCAAGGCGCGGCTCGAGCTCAGAGCCCCGTGATCTCGATGGCGCGAATCTGCGCCTCGAGGGCCTCGCGTCGGCGTGCGAGCGCGGCCTCTGCGCGCCGCACCTCGGTGAGCTTCTCCCGGAGCTTGTCCAGCCGTGCTCCCGGCTTCACCGCGCCATCGAGCCACGCCGGGAGTGCGTCCTTGATCTCCGCCAGCGTGAAGCCGAGCCCCTTGGCGTACGCGATGCGGCGGAGCGCCGTGAGATCGCGCTCGGTGTAGCTGCGATACCCGCTCACCGCCCGCTTCGGGGCCGGAAGAACGCCGCGCTTCTCGTAGAACCGGATGGTGTCCACCGGAACCTTCGCTCGCTTCGCCAGCTCGCCGATGCGCATCACACGAAGCTACCACTTGACCCTGGACCATGGTCCAGGCCCCACGCTCCGCCCATGCGCATCCTCGCCCTCTGCGGGAGCCTTCGGGCCCAATCGACCAATCTCTCCCTCCTCACCGCCGCCCAGGAGCTGGCAGGAGCGTCGCTTCACATCTATCGCGACCTCGGAGCCCTGCCCCACTACAACGCCGACGTGGAAGAGGCGGGCATTCCCGACCCGGTGGCCGCGCTCCGCAAGTACGTGCGGGATGCATCTGTCGTGGTGATCTCGTCGCCCGAGTACGCCCGCGGAGTGCCCGGCTCCCTGAAGAACGCCCTCGACTGGCTGGTGGGCGGCCCGGAGTTCTACGCGAAGCCCTACGCTCTCTGGAGCGCGTCGGATCGAGCCGTGAACGTGGACGCGGCGTTGCGCCTGACCCTCGACACCATGTCGGGCCGCCGGGTGGAGGCCGGGTGCCTCACGGTGCCGCTCCTGGGGAAGCGACCTACGGCCGCGGAGATCCTCGCCGCTCCCGCTGCGCGGCGCGCCCTCGAAGCGGCCCTCGTCGCGCTCAGAACTTGAGCCCCGTGAGCCCACCCTTGGGTGCCCGGTCTCCGGTCGGGGCAGGCGCAGGCGCGCCGGTCACCGGATTTTGTGCGGCGCCGCCGCGATTCGCAGCGAGGTCGAAGAATCCCACCACCGACAGCGCGTCCGACGGCACACCGTCGGTCTTCTTGGCGGTCTCCGGTCCCAGCGCGACGCCGCAGAAGCCCGCGCGCGAGCCCTTCACCAGATCGCCGGTGTCGCCCACCGCGAAGAGGCTCCACACCTCGGTCGCCCCCTGGAGCACCGCGGTGAAGCCCTTGGGGGCGCCAGGCCCGGCGTCGGCGTCGCGCACCGCGGTGATGGTGACGATGGTGCCCGCCATGCATGCCCGCTTCCCGTACGAGCCCAGCGGATCCTTGAGCGCGAGCAGCGTCGACGTC
>JABFRG010000637.1 GCA_013141295.1 Polyangiaceae bacterium | reverse complement strand
TCACCACCACCCCGGCGCTGGCGGTCCAGGTGTCGCTGGTGGGAAAGTGCATGAACGCGCCCTCGGCGAAGAAGCCGATGCCCGCCTCGCCGTAGGCGGCCACGCTCCCGATGCCCGATTTGTTGGTGGTGAAGCCCCCGGGACTGAGGGCGAAGGCCGCCCACTCGTAGGTGAGCTGCAGGGCGAAGCCGCCGCCCACCTCGTGCATGCCGTCGTCGTAGACCAGACGCCCCTGCCCGCGCATCATGAACCGACGTACGGTGTCCCCCTCCGGCAAGAGGTGGCGACTCCGCCGCGTCGCCTCTTCCTGGGGATCGAGCACCGGCCGGCCCACGTACGGAATGGTGGCGACCTCGAGGTAGCCACCCTGGAGCGTGGAGCGCGCGCCCTTGTCGAGGAGGTAGCCCACGCCGAAATCCGCGCGACGGTAGAAGAGCGAGGGCGCGAGCTCGAGCGGGCGCACCGAGGCGCGCACCTGGAGCGGCACGTCGCCGCGGGAGCGATTGGTGCGCGCGCCCACGCCCACTTGCCCCTCGGCGGGTGGCGCAGCCAGCGGCACACACCCGGCGGTGGCCAGGAGCGCAGCCGCAAACGCGAAAAGGCGCACCACCGAAGATGGTACGCCTGCGATCCTGAACCCTTCCTTACCCCTGCACCCGGAAGAAAAAACGCTGCGGCGCGACGTACCGGCGAGTCGTGCGGGGGGGACGCATAGGAACGTCGCCGACCCCGTCGCGCCGCAGCACTGATGAAGGACGGCGGCGGGCAGAAGAACTTGAGAACAAATCCGCAAGTGCTCGCGCGATTTCCCGGGGAGCCCGCTCACCCCACGGAAAACGTCAGGATCGCGGCGGTCAGCGGCTCCGGCGCGGTCCAGTGCACCATGTGCCCGGCGCCTTCGACGTCGACGCGTCGTACGTCGGCGAACGCTGCCAGGCGCTCGTTCTCGTCGGGCGGGTGGTACCCCGCCTCACCGCCCCCCACGAAGAGGACCGGCCCCGGATACGCACCGGCGAACTCCCGGAAGGCCTCGGCCGAGAATGGCGTGGGGCTGCGGGTCTTGTGGAGCGGATCGCTCTTCCACAGGTAGGCGTCGGGCCCCACCTGCCGCGCCAGGTTCCGGAAGCGCGAGAGCAAGAGCTCGTTCGATATCCGTGTATGGTGCACGCGAAGTCGGCGGAGCGCGTGCTCCTCGGTCATCGGCGTGGCTTCGCCCATGGCCCGACGGGTCGTCTCGACGAAGGCCCGCATGCGGGGAACGCTCACCCCCTTGGGGTTGTCCGGCGGCCCCAGGCCCTCGATGAGCACCAGCCGCTCCACGGCCTCGGGGAACGTGCCGGCGTAGAGCGTGCTCACCACGCCGCCCATGGAGTGGCCCACCAGGAGCAGGCGAGCGTCCGGCGCCAGCGCCCGGTGGAGCGCCTCGACGTCCCGCAGATAGTCGGGGAAGTGGTAGTAGGATCCGGGTGGCGTACGCGGTCCGTCGCCGTAGCCGCGCAGATCCGGGGCGAGCACGCGAAAGCCCGCTGCGGCCAGCGTCGGCGCCACCAGATCCCAGTTGGCCGCAGCGTCCATGTAGCCGTGGAGGAGCAGCGCCGTCCCGCGGGGCGCTCCCACCTCGCCCCAGGCCAACACCGGAAACGTGAGCCCGTGCGCGGACACGCGCAGCACCGAGTGCGTCATCCAGGCTCACCCTACTACAGCGCGCAGGGAATTCGCGAATGCTGGATTTTCCCGGACAGAACGACGATTCCAAGGCTGGCGATGTGTGGCTGCGCGGAGTATCGTCCGCCCCGCATGGCACACCAGATCACTCTCATTCCCGGCGACGGGATTGGTCCCGAGGTGGCGAATGCCACCAAGCGCGTTCTCGAAGCCACCGGCGTGCAGATCGACTGGGAAGAGGTGAATGCCGGCGCCGCCGTCGCCGAGGCCCGCGGCACCACGCTGCCGCCCGAGGTCATCGAGTCGGTCAAGCGCAACAAGGTGGCGCTCAAGGGCCCCATCGGGACGCCCATCGGCAAGGGCTTCAAGTCGGTGAACGTGAGCCTGCGCCAGGCGCTCGACCTCTACGCCAACGTGCGCCCCATCAAGAGCCTGCCGGGCCTGGAGCCCCGCTTCGAGGGCACCGACATCGTCATCGTGCGCGAGAACACCGAGGACCTGTATGCGGGCCTCGAGCTGATGATCATGCCGGGCATCGCCCAGTCCATCAAGCTCATCACCGAGACCGCCTGCACCCGCATCTGCGAGTACGCCTTCCTCTACGCCGAGCGCATGGGCCGCAAGCGCGTGACGGTGGTGCACAAGGCCAACATCATGAAGCTCTCCGACGGGCTGCTCCTCGAGGTCTTCCGCAAGGTGGCGCAGAAGCATCCGAAGATCGAGCCGGCCGAGATCATCGTCGACGCGTGCGCGATGCAGATGGTGCGCAGCGCCAATCGCCTCGACGTCATCGTCACCGAGAACCTCTACGGCGACATCTTGAGCGACCTCGGGGCAGGCCTCGTGGGTGGCCTCGGCATCGTCCCCGGCGCCAACATCGGCACCGAGGCGGCGGTCTTCGAAGCGGTTCACGGGAGCGCGCCGGACATCGCAGGAAAGGGCGTGGCCAACCCCACCGCCCTCATCCAGAGCGCCGTCATGATGCTCCATCACGTGGGCGAGACCTTGGCCGCGACCAAGATCGAGAAGGCCATCCTCGAGCACTTCGCGAGCTCCGCGGTGCGCACCGCAGACCTGGGCGGTACGGCGACCACCGACCAGTTCACCGACGCGCTGTGCGCGGCCGTCGCCAAAGCTTGAGCGAGCCGGACGCGCCGGCGCCTGCGGAAACGCCCATCGCGGCGCCCGCGGGCTCGTCCATCGGCGGCGCGGTGGGTACCGCGGTGGCCATGCTGGTGCTGGGCTTCGGCATTCTCATCGTGGCACCGAGTGCAGTGCGTACCCCCGACGCCTCGCTCCGCTTCGCGCTGACGCAGGCGCTCAAGATGGTGTTCGGCTTCGCGCTCACCCACCTGGTCCTGGTACGGCTGCGCAAGCTCGCGCCGGAGCGCCTCGGCCTTCGCTTCGACGTCGCCTTGCTGGGCCGACTCGGCGTGGGCAGCGCCCTGGGCGCAGGGTTGGTCGTCGCGTCGTTCTGCATCGCCTGGGGTGCGGGCGCGTTCGTGGTGGCCGGGGCGCCGGTGGAGACGTCACCGAGCGGCACCGCCGCCGCGCTCCTTGCGGTGGGTTCGCTGTGCGGCGCCCTCTTCGAAGAGCTGGTGTTCCGCGTGGGGCTCACCGGCGTGCTGGCGCTCGCGCTGCCGCCGGGCCTGGCCATCGCCGCACCGGCGGGCATCTTCGGGCTCGTGCACGCGCTCAATCCCGGGGCCACCACCGTGGGCGTGGCCAACACCATGCTGGCCGGATTGCTGCTGGGCTTTCTCTTCTACGATCCGAAGGCCGCGCGGACGCCCTCGCTGGGCATGGCCACCGGCTTTCACTTCGCCTGGAACTTCGTGCTCGGGACGGCGCTGGGCGTGCCGGTGAGCGGTCACCTACCGATTCGCTCCTACCTCGTGAGCGAGCCCACCGACGTCACGTGGTCGGGCGGAAGCTACGGGCTCGAGGGCAGCATCGGCGTGAGCGCGGTGCTGGTGATCGCGGTGGTGCTCGCCGCGCGGCGCGCACGCTTACCCGCGCCACCGGTGACCGCGGCGGCTCAGTAGCGCTCCTTGGGCTCCTCCACCGAGAGGATCTCGACGGTCTGGAACACGTCCTTGGCGAAGCGGTCGCGCACGATTTTGGCGCGGCCTTCGTCTTCCCGCGAGGGAATCGCAACGCCCACGATGAGGCAGGCATTCTTCCAGGCCGGGTACGCGGCCCAGGCTGCCGCATAGGAGTCGCGCGCCGCGAGCGTCGCGGTCTTGGCCAGGAGCGCATCGGCGCTCAGGATGAACGGCGGCGCCTTGGGGGTCTGCGTGTTGCGCCAGGAGAAGGCCACCGGCGCGTCGTGCGTCAGCTCCACCTCGAAGAGGTTGATCCACGGCACGGCCCACTGCTCGAAGCTCTTGCCGCAGGCGCCGTCGACGGTGTTGTCGGGCACGTGGGTGATGAAGGCGCCCGCGATGCCGTGATGGTCCTTGCCGTAGCGAAACCCCACCAGGCTGGGCACGCCCCAGAAGCGCACCCGCGTCCAGTTGTCGCCGTCCGGGAGCTTCCAGCGCATGCTCTGCTGCTTGTCGTCGCGGAACACGAGGGCCGCGGTGCGAAGCTGCTCGAGCGCGGCCGAGTGTTCGGCGCCGCCCTGACCGCCTTCTGCCGGCTTACCGTCGTCCTTGGGCGGCGGCGCGGCGGCAACCTCCCGCGGGGCCGCCTTGGCGGTGGAGCAGGCGGCGCACGCCAGGAGCAGGAGCAGCCAGAGACTTCGAGAACGCGACGAGACGCGCGATCGCAAACACATGGAGCGGATCTTACCAGAGGTATCGAACTGTGCGAGTTTCGCGGCCGCGCGGCGGCGATCGGCGTGGAATGAGATATAGTGTGCGGGTATGCGCGGCGCGTTCTTGCTCTTCTTTGTGTCGATAGTGGTGGCGGCGTGCTCGAGCGCCGAGAGCACGCCTCCCGCGCGCTTGTGCACCCCGGGCAACAACGTCTTCTGTCGCTGCGCCGATCGGCGCGAGGGGACGAAGCTGTGCAACGGCGACGGGACCGGCTTTGCCACCGAGTGCCGCATCGGCGAAAATCTTCCCTGCGACGAGCTGCCGGATTCGGGCGCCCCGGCGGAGGATGCCGGGAGCGACGCGCCGAGCCTGTGCGGAAACGCGGCGGTGGACACCGGGGAAGCCTGCGACGACGGCAACCAGAAGGACGGCGACCTTTGCAGCGCGCACTGCGACCCGGTGGGCGATCCGGTGCAGGCCGGCATCTGCCCGGGGATGCCGGTGCACCTCTGGGGAGGGCGAACCATCGAGATCTCCGGCGCCACCGCGTTCTACCAGAACACCCACAAGGCCGATCAGCCGTGCGCCGGCAAGACCATGGGCCTCGTCGGCAACGATCGCGTGTACGCGGTCACGACCCATCGCGACGGCACCGTGGTCATCGACACCAGCGGCGCCGACTTCGACGCGGCGCTCTTCGTCCAGACCGACTGCGCCCTGGCGAGCACCGAGGTCACCTGCGCCGATCTGAAGGACGGCACCGCCGGCGAGCACCTGGAGCTGCCCATGAAGGCCAACCAGACGCGCTACGTGTTCCTCGATGGCAAGGGCGAGCCTGCCAAGGGCACCGCGACGATTCGCTTCTCGCTCAAGTAGAGTCAGGAGGGGCGTGATAGCGTATCGCCGTGGCGTGCCCCTCCGACGACACGTTCGGGCGCTGGCTCGATGGCTCTCTCGACGACGCGGCCCAGCGCGCCTTGCTCGCCCACACCGAGACCTGTGACGAGTGCCGCGCCACCGCGGCGCAGCTGCAGACCCTTCGTTCGGCGACCTTGCGCTCCCCGTCCACCCCACCGAGCCCCGCCGGAAGCACGGCGCTGGTGGGCGGGAAATATCGCATCGACGGCGCCATCGGCCATGGAGCCAGCGCCGAGGTCTTCGCCGCCACGGACGTCCAGAGCGGGCAGCAGGTGGCGCTCAAGATGCTCCACCCGAACCTGCGGGGCGACGAGGCGTGCCGGTCGCACGACAGACGCGCCAGCGCGGCCCGCGATTCGCGATCTCCGCGCTCGTGGTGGCGCTGGTGCTTCTCATGCTGGGGATCGCTGCCGGCTGGGTCCGTCGACACCACTGAGCGAGGGC
>JABFRG010000231.1 GCA_013141295.1 Polyangiaceae bacterium | reverse complement strand
CGCCGAGAGGGGCGCGCCGTTCCAGCGCACTTGCGCGGCGCCGTCGACCTGGGCGGCGCTGCTCTTGAGTGCGTACGACGGCCCGCCGTCCTCGGTGAACGCGCCGTCCTTGCCCAGAAACACGTACACGATGCGTGCCTTTTCGCGCTCGCCGTCGCTGGTGGTCTCCACGTTCGCCGGAAAGGTGGGCACGATGGCGCCTTCGCCGGCGAAGACCGGGATGTCGCCCATCGCCGCGCCCACCGTGATGCGGGGCCCCACCACCGAAGCGCCGCCGTCCCAGGGGAAGAAGCGGCCCTGCGGGAGCTCCACCGGACGCGACGTCGCGCCCTGGGTAACCACCGGCGCCACCACGATGCGTGGACCCACCAGCACCTGGTCGGAGATGCCCCACAGCCGCGTCTCGTCGGGCGAGCCCATGGCCAGGTGCCGCCAGATGGGCACGCCGGTGGCTGCGGCTTCCTTGGCCAGGCCGCGCAGGTACGGCACCAGGGCCATGTGCAGCTTGGCGTAGCGCGTCCAGTGCACGAGCGTCTCTTCGTCGCGGTCGAAGGCCCAGCTGGCCTTGGGCGCCGTGGTGTGGTGCGTACGCATCACCGGCGACCAGGCGCCGAGCTCGGTCCAGCGGAAGAAGAGCTCCTTGGTGGTGGGGGCGACGCCGGTGGTCTGGTAGCCGCCGATATCGTGGCCATAGGTCGAAACGCCGGAGAGGCCCACGCCGAGACCGATGGGAATCACCGTGGGCAGGCCGTCGTCGAGGCCGAAGTCGGTCGCCTGATCGCCGCCCCAGAACACGTCGGTGAGCTGCGGCGTGCCGAACCAGCCGGAGCGCACGAACGACACGCGCCGCTGGCCGTCGCCCATGGTGTCGATGGCCTTGCGTTGGGTTTCTTGCCAGAGCACCGGGTACCGGTTGTGGACGTCCGCCGGGTCGCCGTTCGCGAGCTTGGCGTCGGTGGGCAGCCACTCCCCGTAGTCGCCCATGAAGCCGTCGGCGCCCAGGCGGAAGGCCGCCTGCATCTTGCCCACCGCCCAGGCCACCGCCTTGGGGTTGGTGAGATCGAGCAGCGACGTATCCTCCAGCGAAGGGCCGGAGAAGATGTAGGGCGCGCCGGCCTGCGTGTGGATGACGTAGCCCTCGCGGAGCGCCTCGTCCCAGACGCGGCTGCCCTTCACCAGGAAGGGTGCAAAATACACGTGCCAGCCGAAGCCGGACGCGTGGAGCTCGGTGGCCACCGCCTCGAAGTCCGGGTAGAGCTCGCGGTCCACGTCCCACTCTTCCTTGAGCTTGTAGCCGTCGGGCACCGCCGGGTTGGGGCCGCCGCCGCGCCAGTCCTCGGTCCAGATGACCGAAGAAGGGATGTGCCGTTCGCGCAGCAGCTTGGCCACCCGGCGCACCTCGGCGGAGCCCATGATGGCGTCGTTCCAGGGCGCGAAGGCCACCGGCGGCGGCACGCGGGAGCGGCCGAAGTGGGCGGTCTTTCGCACCAGGGCTTCGGTGGGGGTGGGGCCGTCGAAGAAGTGGACCTTGGTGGGCAGCTCCAGTTGCATGCGCACCACGTCTTGCCGCTCGCTGCACATGGCGAACACGTTGCGTGCGTTCGATTCCACCACAGCCATGTAGCCGCGGCGCGAGACGAACTCGGGCATGGGCATGTGCGAGCCGTGGCGTCGGCCCACCAGGAACCAGGCGCCGCTGGGATCGTCGGTGGTCAGATCCTTCTTGATGCCCGGCTCGGACATCCAGGTGGGGATGCTCTCGCCCCGGGCCTGGGTGCCCCACGACTGCCACCCGAACCCGAGAAAGCGGTCTTCGTCGGTGCAGCGAAAGCCCCAGGAGAAGCGCGTGCGGTCGTCGGCCGCGGTGATGCTCACCACGAGATGCGCGTCGTCGTCGCCGCGGGATAGCTGCAGCGAGGCCAGCGTGTGATCGTCGTCGTCCTGGAGGTCGATCTTGTCGGCGCCCACCACGTGCGCTTTCTTCACCACCGCCCACGGCGTGCGCGGGGTGTCGTCGATGCGGAAGGCACCGAACTTCATGGTGCGCGCGGTGTCGACGCCGCGCACCGCGAAGCCGGTCATGGGCGGGTTCTCTTCGTTGGAAGCGAAGCCCTGTCCGGTGGCGTCGGAGGGCCCGATGCCCTCGACGAGGAGCCGTCCGTTCTGGCCGGTGATGTTCAGGGTCGCGCTGTCGGGGTCGAGTCGGGCGCCGAAGCCGCCCACCCGCAGGTCCACCGGCGACGTGCTGGAGCACGCATTCGAACCCGCCACCACGCCGGCCGCGAACAACACTCCCACGGTACGAAAGCGCATCTATCCGGCATAGCACGAAGCCGGGGCCCCGCGCTCGCGGTAGGCTTGGCTGCGATGAGCATGACGGGC
This sequence comes from Polyangiaceae bacterium, assembly GCA_013141295.1. GTDB lineage: Bacteria > Myxococcota_A > Polyangia > Polyangiales > Polyangiaceae > JABFRG01. The sequence continues at coordinate 3,407 of JABFRG010000231.1, read as the reverse complement.
CGCTTTCAACGGGTCACCGATACCGAGATCGACGCGCTTCTGGCTGCCCCCGAGGGCATCGTGGACTTCCTTCTGGGGGACGACGTCCTCCCCGATCTGGACATCGAGAAGTCGTGGCACGCCATTCACTTCTTTCTCAACGGCGATGCATGGGAAGGCCACCCACCGCTCGACTTCTTGATTCGGGGCGGGACGGACATCGGCACCGAGGAGGTGGTTTATGGACCGGCGCGGGCCTTTCGGAGAGACGAAGTGCGCGCCATCTGGCGTGCGCTCGAGCCCATCGAGGTTTCGCAGGTCCGAGGGGCCTACGATGCCGCGCGCATGCGCGAGCTGGAGATATACCCGGACGGTTGGGGCTCCGCAGAGGTCGACCATCTCGACGACTACTTCATGGCGTACTTCGTGGCCCTGCGGACCTTTCTCGCGGAAACCACCGCCCGCGGGCAAGGGATGATCGTGTACATCGCGTGACGATCGGATGCGGCTCGTAGAGCGGGCTCGGGCTCGGGCTCGGGAGTGTTGCAGAAGGCGAGCCGTCGCGAGACACTTCGTCTCGAGGGAGGAGCACATGGTGGTGGTTCCGGATGGGCATGCGGTGGTGATTCATCCGGCGCCCGAGACGCCCGCGGTGACGGTGAGCGCGGTGGGCGTGGTGCTCGCGCACTTCGGTCACGGCGGGGACGATCCCGACGAGCTCGTCTCGCTACTGGAAGCCGCGAAGCGGGCTTCGACGGCGGCGGCACCCGGGAGCTCGCGCGGCTGGGTCGGTGCGTCGATAACGTTGGCCGACCTCTTCGCTGCCGAGGACCCCCTGGTGACGGTCGAGGCGCCGGCTCTGGTGTGTACGATACGCGAAGGCGGGCTTCATGCGCTTCGCGATGCCCGTGCGCGCGCGGCCTTCGAGACCTGGTACCGGAGTGTCCTTCCTCTCAGGCCGGTCTTCGCGGTGGTCGGGCGTCCGAGCCTCGAGGACCCGGGATGGTCGTGCCTCGCCGCCTTCGACGCTTCGTTGATCCACGTGGAGAACGCACAGGAGGTCTACGTCGAGGTGCTTCGCCCCAATGGCATGACCTACTGCGGCCTCGTGGGCAAGAGCCCGCAGCCGGTGGAGCTGGCGTCGCCCGCGGAGGGGCCACTGGTGCGAGCACCGCGCTATGCTCGGCAGCTGCTCGCAGCCATGGAGTCCGGGGGCAACGCGCCGGCCTTCGCCGCTCTTCGATCGCTGCGCACCGCCGGCTTCCTGGCGGGATTGGACGGCAGCGTGGCGATGATGAACTTTCCCTCGCTGCGCGTGCCCATGCTTCCGGTGTTCGGCGATCTCACGAGCCTCGCGCGAATGGCGCAGGAGACGGGGCGAACGCCAGGCACCTACGCCTTCGGTAGCTTGCCGCCGCCGAAGCTCTTTGCATGGGCACGAAGTCAAGGGTTCGGTCTTGCGCTCGGCGCGTACCGTGACGACGGCAAGGTGATGTACCTGCCGATGATGCAGGACGACCTCGACGCTTTTCTCGCAGCCCCGGAACCATGAATCATCGGGACTAGGGCGCGCGGCGGACGGTGGCGAAGCGCTCACGCCAGGTGGCCATGTTCGGCTGGATGGCCTTGGCGATGGCTGTTGCGTAGGCCTGTGCGCCGGCGTGATTCGGATGACCCATGGAGGCGCGCTCGCACTTGAGCATGTCGAGATTGGATGGAGCGACAGCGCCGGGGATCACCGGACGACCGACGCTGCGGTCCAGGACCCCCGCTTGGTGGCACGAGGCGGTGCGTGCGGTGATGACGTCGTCCTGGTCGTTCGCCACCGCACCGGTGGGCACCAGCCAGAGCCAGCTCGAAGGCGCCGCGTAGGCGTTCTTCGGCTCGTACGGTAGAGGCGCGAAGGTGGCCATCGAGGGCACCCCCGCCTGGGTGCTCGCGGTGGCGGCGGCGTTGGTGAGCGCGGCGCTCGACGCGCTGTAGAACGCATCGGAGCTCTCCGACAGCTTGGTGCGCAGGGCGCTCGTACCGCCGATGGCCGCCGCAATGACGCCGATCGCGGCGATGGGATCCGGCGGTATGCCCAGGAGCGGCGTGGCGAGGGCAGCGGTGCCCACCGCCGAGGCCACCAGCACCGGGAGCGCCGCGAGGTCGGAGAGCTGCGAGACGATGGGGTAGTAGCCGGTGACCACGATGCGCGCCGCGGGATAGAGCGCGTGAATGCGCGTGAGCACGGTGGCCATGGGGGCGCACTTGGTCTGGGCCGCCGAGCGTACGGCGCTCGACGTGCTCTGCGGATTCAAGATCGACATGACGCCCACGTCGTTGATGCAGCCATCGACCAGCACCAGGTCCACCTCGTTGCGCTTCACCGCGGGGCCGGCGCCCTGCACGTTCAGCTGATGGAAGATGGTGGGAAACGAATTCGGTATCTCGCCGGGCGTGACCAGCGCGTTCTGGTCGAACCCCAGCGACTCCTGTTGCCCGATGGCTGGAAGCGCTCCGGTGTTGCCGCGAAGGATGGCGCCCGAGTGTGCGAACGAGGTGAGCTCCACCTCGACGTTGAGCGCGGCGCGGATGCCGTCGCGAGTGAGCGTCGTGAACTTTGCGCTGTCGGCAAGGCCCTGGCCCCACATGATGGAGTCGCCGATGGCCACCATGCGAAATGGCGACGTGCGAAGCGAGAGGCTGGGGGAATCACCGCTACGGAAGATGTTCTTGGCGGGGCCGGCGGTGTACAGGGTGCGAACCGCGTACACGTGCGTGCCCGCCATGGGCGGCGCATCGTCGATGAACGTAGCTGCGGCGCTGGTGGTGCGCACCAGTGCGGCGCCGTCGCGAAGGAGCTCCACTCCGGTGACCCACTTGGGGAGCGACCAGGCGATGCGCACGATGCGCTTCTTCGCGTCGGTGAGCGTGACGCTGAGGTCGCGCGGGGCCTCCAGCGAAGGGGTGATGCCGGTCTTCTTCTGCGAGCGCTCGAGCACGACGGGGCCCAGCTGCGGCACGACCGTGTTCTTCAGCGCACCGGCGCTCCCCGGCGCCGGCGTGACGGGGCCTACCCGCGTCGGACCCGACGGCTGCTGCAACGCCTCCACGAAATATGCCGCGCTCTGTCCGGGCGTTCGGGTTTCGTCGACGAACGACAGCGGCGACCCAGCCGCGACTTCGGTCACGAAGGCGTCGTCCCGGTACACGCGGTAGTGCGTCGCGCCTTCGCGGCCTTGCCACGCGAGGCGAATGCGGGTCGGATCCACCGCCTCCCCCTTGAGCTCGGCGAAGGTCCACAGGGCCGGCGGTGTGGGTAGCACGCGCGGTGGTGCGCGCTGCACGGAACCGGGCGCGATGGGCGTGACCTTGAGGGGCGGCGTGAGCGGGCCCCCACCCGGCGGGATCGTCGGCGGACCGTTGGGCGGGCCGCCGGGGCC
>JABFRG010001271.1 GCA_013141295.1 Polyangiaceae bacterium | reverse complement strand
AGACTGGGACGCGCCGTGGGAGTCGCTGCGGGAGGTTCGGTTCTTGACGGGTCGGGTGCAGCTCTATCGGCGCCAGGGCGTCGTGTCATGGCGCACCATCGCCCTCGACCAAGTTCCCTATCCGAGCGTCTTCTTGAAGCTCATGCAGGGCTTCGCGGCGCGCGTGGCGAAGGCCAACGGCCGGTAGCCTGATACGCATTCGAGGGTGCGGGAACAAATCGACAAGGCCCGGGGTTGCCTGGCCATGGTCCGAAGATGGCTCGTCGTTCTCCTGGCGCTCCTCCTCGTGGGCTGCGATCACGCCACCAAGATCGCAGCGCACGCCCTTCTGCCCGGCCGCGACGTGAGCGTCGTTCGCGGGGTGCTCGACCTTCATTACACGGAGAACCCCGACACCGCCTTCAGCCTCACCGCGAACCTGGCCTCGCCCTACAAGGTAACTGCGCTGGTGGTACTGGCTGCGCTCGGCATGATCGCGGTGGCCGCGTACTGGTGGCGACGGCGCAAGGAGTCGTCGACGCTGGAGCACATCGGCTACGCCACGGCGATCGCCGGCGGCGTGGGCAACATCCTCGATCGCGCCGTGCGCGGGGTGGTGGTGGACTTCATTCGACTGCCCCACTGGCCGGTCTTCAACGTGGCCGACGTCCTGGTGGGCATCGGCGTGGGGCTGCTCTTCCTCGGCCAGGTGCTGCGTCGGCGCCGGGCGCTCAGCCTGACGACTGAATCATCGCCAGAAACGCATCTTCGTCGATGATCTGCAACGTGGCGCCCTGCCCCAGCAGCTTGTCGGCCGCCTTCTCCTTGGTGGACTTGGGGCCCGACTTGTCGGCGCCGACCACGAGATAGGTGAGGTTCTTGGTGACGCTGGAGAGCACGTCGCCACCCCGCTCGCGCACGCGCTTCTCGCCCTCGCTGCGGGCGAACGCCACCATCTTGCCGGTGAACACGAAGGACTTCCCGGTGAGCGGCCCCTCGGCCTTGGCCTTCTCCTCGGCGAACGTGACGTGCGCCCGCAGCGCGTCGATGGTGGGGCGCATGGCGGCGAGCCCCTGCACCACGCTCTTGGCGATGGTCTCGCCGATGCCGTGGGTGGCCGCCAGCTCCTCTTCGGTGACCGCCAGCACCGCGTCGAGGGTGCGGTAGCGCGAGGCCAGGATGCCCGACACGTTCTTGCCCAGCTCCGAAATGCCGAGGGCGCGCAGGAACACCGCGAGCTCGAGCACGCGCTTCTTGTCCACCTCGGCCACCAGCTTCTTCGCCAGCTTCTCGCCGGCGCGGTCGAGCTTCATGAGGCTCGCCACGTCGAGCGTGTAGAAGTCCTGCGGGCCGGTGAGGAGCTTCGCGTCGTAGGCCTGCTCCACGATGACGTCGCCGAAGCCGAGCATGTCGGTGGTGGCCGAAAAATGCAGGAGCTGCCCGATGACCGCGTGGCGGCACGACTGCGGGTTGTCGCAGTAGAGAAAGTCTCGAATGCGCGTGACGGCGCCGCCGCAGCTGGGGCACGTGGTGGGGATCTCCACCGGCCGATCGCCGGGCTCGGTCACGTGCTCCACGTTGGGAATCACGCCGCCACGACGCACCAGCGTCACCTTGGCGCCCAGCGTGAGGCCCAAGCGGTCGATGAACGCCACGTTGTGGAGCGATGCGCGGGTGACGGTGACGCCGGAGAGCGCCACCGGATCGACGATGGCCACCGGCGTGATGGCGCCGGTGCGGGCCACGGACCACTCCACCTCGCGCAGGGTCGAGATGCCGGCATCGCCCTGGAACTTGTAGGCCAGCGCGTAGCGCGGGTGATGCGCCGTCTCGCCCAGCCGCCGCTGCTCCTTCAGCGAGTCGACCTTGAACACCACGCCGTCGATCTCGTAGTCGAGGGTGGGCCGCCGCTTGGCGAAGGCCTCGAAGGCCTCGAAGGCCTTCTCCTTGGGCACGCGCACGTGGTCCACCGGGGGAAAGCCCAGGCGCACCAACCGCTCGAGCTCGGCCTCCTGGGTCTGATCGTCCGTTCCCACGATGTCGTAGGCGGCGAAGGAAAGGTTGTAGGCTGCAGACTTTTCCGCGTCCTTGAGCTTCACCGCGCCGGCGGTGAGGTTCCGCGGGTTGGCCATGCCCTCTTCCTTGAACTTCGCGAACACCGAGAGGCGCATGTAGATCTCGCCGCGCACCTCGCGCGGGCCCTCGCCGATGCGCCGGGGGATGTCCTTGATGCGCAAGGCGTTCTGCGTCACGTCGTCGCCCACCTGGCCGTCGCCGCGGGTGGCCGCCACCTTCAGGTGCCCCTTCTCGTCGTAGTGGAGCGAGCAGGCGATGCCATCGAACTTCGGCGTCCCCACCACCTCGCCCTCGAAGGAGGCGGTCCAGTCCGCGAGCTCCTCCGGGGAGTAACACTTGTCGAGCGAGAGCATGGCCTCGTTGTGCCGGAACGGCGTGCCCAGCGCAGCCCGCGACGGCCCCATCGCTTCCAGCACCGCCGAGTCGGGCGCGAGCTCCCGCAGCCGCCGCACCAGCGCGTCGTAGTCGTAGTCGCTGATCTCCGGGGCGTTGTTGTCCCAGTAGAGCTGGTTGTGGTGACGGATCTTCGCTTCGAGGTCGGCAATCTCGCGGTGCGCCATGAGGGCTCGCACGGTACCATCACTTTCGGATGGAAACTTCCCCCCTTCGCCAGGATCCGCCGCCACCGGAGCCCGGGCTCGAGCATCGGAAAAGCCCGTGAACGAATTCCTGCAGCGTGACGTTCCCGGCATCGGCAAGCACGTCCACCGGCTGGGGTTGGCCTGCAACTACGGCATCGATGCCAAGGGCTTCAGCGCCGGCCTCGAGCGCGGCCTGAACTACGTGATGTACACCTCGATGCGCACCGGCAAGGTTCGCTCGGCGGTGGCCGAAGGGCTGAAGAAGAACCGCGAGGGCCTGGTGCTCGCGTCGGGCACCACCCTCGGCTACTTCGGCGGCTCGGTGCGCCGTGGGGTCGAGTCGGTGCTCAAGACGCTGGGCACCGACTACATCGACGTCTTCCATCTGTTCTGGGTGGGCGTGGGCGCGGCCTACAGCGACGCCACCCGCGAGGCCATGGTCAAGCTCAAGGAAGAGGGCAAGATCCGCCGCTTCGGCATCAGCATCCACGATCGCCCGCGGGCCGCCACGCTGGCCCAGGACGAAGCCCTCGATCTCCTCATGATCCGCTATAACGCCGCGCACCCCGGCGCCGAGCGCGACATCTTCCCGCACCTGCCGGCCAAAGAAGCGGGCGACCGGCGCACCGCCGTGGTGGCCTACACCGCGACCTCCTGGAAGAAGCTCATCAAGCGCCCCTCGAGCTGGGAGGAGCCGGTGCCCACCGCCGCGGATTGCTACCGCTTCTGTCTCTCCAGCCCGCACGTGGACGTGGTCCTCACCGGCCCCAGCAGCGAAAAGGAGCTGGAGGAGAACATCGAGGGCGTCGGCCGCGGCCCGCTCTCCGCCGAGGAAGACGCGTTCATGCGTCGCTTCGGCGATCGCGTGAAGTAGGCACTGTAGCCCGCAGCCTCGGTTCGCGTAGGATGGCGTCATGAGCCAACGCGCGCGCACTCTCGCCATCGACATCGGCGGCACCGGCCTCAAGGCCCTGGTGCTGGATCACGCGGGAGCGCCGCTCACCGATCGCGCGCGGGAGGAGACGCCGAAGCCCTCGACGCCGACGGCGGTCCTCGAGGTGCTCGACCGGGTGGTGGCGCCGCTGGGCGCCTTCGACCGCGTGTCCGTGGGCTTTCCCGGCGTGGTGGTCGACGGCGTGACCCACAGCGCGCCCAACCTCGGCGCCGAGTGGAAGGGCTTCCCGCTGGTCGACACGTTGAAGCGGCGCTTCGCCAAGCCGGTGCGCGCCCTCAACGATGCCGGCGTGCAGGGCTTCGGCATCGTGCGCGGCAAGGGCACCGAGCTGGTGCTCACGCTCGGGACCGGCATGGGCTTCGCGCTCTTCGTCGACGGTCGCTACGTTCCGAACCTCGAGCTCGCCCACCATCCGTTTCGCAAGGGCAAGACCTACGAGGAGTACATCGGCGCCAAGGCCCTCGAAGAGGTGGGCAAGAAGGCCTGGAATCGCCGGGTGGAGCGGGTCATCGCCCAGATTCAGCCGGTGTTCAACCCCACCACCGTGTACCTCGGCGGCGGCAACGCCAAGAAGCTCAAGATCGATCTGCCGGCCAACGTGAAGATCGCCGACAACGTCGCGGGGCTCCTCGGCGGCATCGCGCTCTGGCGCGATCCCTGAGTTAGCCGGCGCCCACGAGCCGCGCGTGCTCCACCATGATGCACTTGTCGCTCACCACGGCGATGCCGGCATCCTCGAGGGCGCGCTCCAGCTCCGCGGAGTGGATGCCCCGCTGGAGCCACACCGACTTGGGGTGAAGCTGCAGGAGCGCCGGAAGGTGCGCCATGAGGTCCGAGGGCTTCCGAAAGACGTTCACCATGTCGGGCTCCACCGCCGTGAGATCGCGCACCACCGGCTCGCCGAGGATCTCCGTGGCCTCCGGGTAGTACACCGGCACCGGGACAATGCGGTAGCCGACGCTCTGCATGTACTCGGGCACGTTGTAGGCCGGCTGCCCGGCCTGGGCCTTGGTCTTGATGCCGAGGACGGCGATGGTGCGGGTGCGCCGCAAGAGGTCCCGGAGCTCTGCGTCTTGGGTCAGCATGGGCGTCATGGTAACGACTCCCCGAGCGCCGCTCCATACCGAGCGAGCACTTCCTCGTCGACCACCGGGCACGCGACGCCGCGGGCGCCGAGCCAGGCGCGCGTCTTCGCATCGGGCCAGGGGCCGCTCCCGAGGCCGAAGTGCCCCGGCGGAAAGTACGACGCGAGGGCGCGAAGCGGGCTCTCTGGGGGAAGCACCGCCGCCTGCCGAAACGCTTCGTAGTCGAGACCGCGCGCGTCGCTTCCGGCGACCGCCTTGCCGGCCGCCGCGAAGGACGGAGATGTGTGCACATTGCACAGATGCGTCACCGCCGGCGCGTGGGTCGGGTCCAGGACCGCTGCCACGATGCCCCGCGCCACGTAGTCCACCGGCGTCATGTCCAGGTGCTCCGGTCGGTCGAGGTACACGCCGTACTGCCGGCACGCGCGCAGGTAGCGGTGCACGAAGTCGCTGGGGTTCCCGATGCCGCGCCGATGATGCCCGGTGACGAGCCCCGGGCGGTGCACGAAGACCGGAGCGCCCTCGGTCTGCGCGCTCCGCACCTCGCACTCGGCGACCCACTTGGAGAGAGCGTATCCGGAGCCGGCGGCGGCCTCGTCGAACGACAGGAACGAGCGCTCGTCGCCGGCCAGGGGCGCAGTGCTGATGGTCGACACGTGGTGGAACGCGGTTCCCGCACCCGATGCCGCCAGCCGGAGCAGCGCCTCGGTCCCCAGCACGTTGGCCCCCCGCACGGCGTCGTAGCGCGCGAGCCAGTTCACGCCGGCGCCTGCGTGCACCACCGCGTCGACGTCGCCGAAGCCGAGCTCCGGGAGCGCCTCGGCCAGGTCGGCCGCGACCACCGACCAGCGGGCGTCCGGGCTCTCTTCCATGTGATAGCGGGCGCGAACTTCGCGAACCCGCGCGCGCCCCAGGTCCGCGCTGCCGGCGCGCACCAGACACACCACGTGGGCATCGGTTTGCGCGAGGAGCTCCTCGAGGAGGTGAGCGCCCAGGAGCCCGGTGGCGCCGGTGAGCAAGACGCGACGCGGACGGGCTACCACGGGCCGCGCGGGAAAACGCACGGCTCGATGTCGATCCCGATCCGCCACGGCGCGCGAGGGTGCGCCCGCGCGCGAG
>JABFRG010001073.1 GCA_013141295.1 Polyangiaceae bacterium | reverse complement strand
GCCCCGGCGCCCGGGGCCTTGTTCACCACCTCGTCGATGAGCAGCCGAGACGGCTCGTCGATCTTGATGAACTTTACACCCATTCCGGAGGGGCGGCCTTCGCCCACCTGGGCCGGGTCGCGCTTCCACACCACGCGTCCGACACCCGCGATGAGCGGTTTGTCGTCGGAGATGCGGAGCTCGAACTTGAGCAACGTGCCCGGGCCGAACGGGGTGGTCGTCTTGACGAAGATTCCCCCTCGGCTCACGTCGTGCGCGTGGTGCTCGATGAACTCGTCGACGGTCGCGCTCTTGTAGCGAACCACGATGCTCGTATCTTGTGCGCGTTTGTCTTTGCGCGTGTCTTGGCTCATCGTACGGCCATCGTACCGCGAGCTTTGCCGCCGCGAAAAGAATATGGGTTTTACCCAGCGGGCGCGGCGCGTGGTATCGTGACTTTCAGCTTACCGATGGGTCCTGTGCGCTCTCACTTTCGAGCTCACCCGCGCAAGACGGTGCGAGCTTCCGCTACGGTCACCGACGTGTCCGAGGCGCGCACCGTGCAGGCGCGGGTGCGAAATCTGGGGCTGGGCGGGGTTTGCCTCGAGACCGAGGACCCTCTGCCCACCGATCGCGACCTGGTGGTGGCCTTCGTCACGCCCTCCATGTGGGACCCGCTACAACTGCACGCCCGCGTAGCATGGGCGCGGCCCGGCGCCTATCCGGCGGTGACCGGCCTCCAGTTCCGCTACGACTCGCCGGTGGCGCTGGCGGCGCTCTTCGATTTCCTGGAACAGTCGCGCTTCGCGGGGTGACTCACGCCCCCGGCGATTGCACCAGCGCGAGGGTTTGCGCTGCAGCGTTCTCGGTGATGGGCGCCCCGTGCGCCGGAATCACCACCGCCGGCGGATGTTGCTCCAGCGCCTGCCGTACGCTCCGCAGCCATGCCGCTTCGTCGCGTACGTACACGAGCCCCGGGCGCGTGTTCCGCCGGTACCCGAGACCCGACCCGGCGAGTCGCGACACGAGCCGCAGCGGCCAGCTCTGATCGCCCGCGGCCAGGTTCGAGAAGAGATCGCCGAGCCACCACGAGCTTCCGGCCCGCACCAGCAGATCCGGGGACTTTTGCCCGTCCGGCAGTACGATCTCGAGGTGCTCCGGCAGGAGCGGGACGAGCCCTTGCACCGGCTGGTAGGTCACCGTCGACTTCGATCGCAAGCGCTGGATTGCCCCATCGGGCGCGTAGCTGATGGCGCCCGGAAAGCGCGCTCGCCACTCGGCTTGTCCCCGGTGGTGATACGCGTTGGGGGCGAGAAGGGCCCGCACCGGTCCCTCGGCTTCGAGCGCTGCGAAGGCGCTCTCGGCGGTGCCGAGCGACGGGCTCACCACCAGCCAGCCGCCGTCCTCGAGGCGCACCGCCAGGGTATTCGCGCTGCCGGGGCCGAACGAGTAGGTGAGCAGGCGCAAGCTTCCGTGGGGGCTGAGCCTGCGCCAGGGATCGACGCACGCCTCCATGGGCGGCGCCACGCCCTGCGTCGTTTCACCGTTCGTCGTCTGCATGGCCCGCCTCCTTCTTCTTCTGTTCTTCGAGGAGGGCGTCCAGCCGCGCGAACCGCTCCTCCCAGTTCCGGCGGAAGAGCTCGGTCCACTCCGCCGCGTCCTTCAGTGGCGCTGCCTCCAGCTGGCATGGTCGCCATTGCGCCTTGCGCGACTGCGACACGAGCCCCGCACGCTGAAGCACCTTCAGGTGCTTCGATACGGTGGGCAGCCGCAGATCGAAGGGCTCGGCCAGCTCGCTCACGGTGGCCTCGCCCTGGGCGAGCCGCGCGAGAATGGCCCGGCGGGTGGGGTCGGCGAGGGCAGCGAAGGTGAGGCTCAGGTGGTCCATATTCTCCCCATTGGCTAATTAGCTACATAGCGAAATAACAATGCGTCGGAGCCCTGTCAACGGCTCAGCCGCAAGATCCCGCGTGTCCGCCCGGTGCCTCCGGCGGGTATGATACGGAGCCTCGGCGGGAACGCGGCGCAAGCCGTGCGCAGCCCCCAAGCTTCTTCTCTTTCAATGGCTTCGCTCCGCGCATCGATCGTCTGCCCTGGCCCGCCCCTTCGGGTGGTCGCTGTGGGCCTCGCGGCGCTCGTCGCCGGCTGCAGCTACTCACCCAATCACTACACCACGCCGCGGACCCTCGACCCGGGGACGTTCCAGGGCGGCATCGCCATCGACGCCATCGCCGCCGCCGACCCCAACGTTCGGCACATTCCCACCTCCACGCTCCACGGTCGCGTGGGGATCGTGCGACGGGTCGATCTGGGCCTCACCCTCAACGTCCCGTTCAGCGCGAGCCTCAGCGCCAAGACGCTCATCTTCACGTCACGCCTGGTGGACGTCGCCTCGTTCGCGCGCTTCAACGTCACCTGGTGGTGGGTGCCGCGCATCGACTACGCGCGCCTGCTTCATCCGGTGTTTCGCTGCCCCACGGAGGAGCGCTACTGCGTCGGCGAGTGGCTCGCGCTCGGCGATCTCACGGCCCTCGTGGGCTTCAACCTTGCCCGCGACGTGACGTTGGTGGTGAGCCCCGGCGTGTTCCTGCGCGCCACCGATCCGTATCATCTCGGATACCGAGCGGGCGTCGGCGTGCAATGGCGGGTCTCCGACGACATCGCGATCTATCCCGAGCTCACGTACATGCCGGACATCTCTCCGCTCAACTCCCGAGCGGTCTTCTACGGCGTGGCGGTGCAGGGGCGGGGCCACGATGGGTACGCGAAGACGCGCTCCTCGGCCAAGCGGCCGCCGGATCCCGTCCGATGAGGCGTGCCGACGTGATGCCGTGCGCTCCTCCGCGATGTTTGCGATACTCCCAGCCGTTGGGAACCCTCGGCCGTCGTCTCGCGCTCGCCTCTGCTCTCGCGCTCTCGCTGGCGGCCACGCCGGCGGCCGCGGAAGAGCCGGATCTCGTGCGCATCCGCGGCGAGTACGACAAGGATCGCGACGGCATCTCGCTCATGTTCGCGTCCATGGGGCTCTTCAACCTCTCGGTGGGCGTGTCGACGCTCATCGCCACCCGCGACACCTTCTGGACGGCGTTCGGCCTCGAGGCCGCGGGCTTCGGCGCCATCAACTTCGGGAGCGCGGTGGGCTGGCTGCTCCTCCGTCCGGGTATGGACAAGGAGCTCACCAGCATCAAGTCGGTGGACCACCAGCGGGAGGCGCTCCACCGCGGCACGCTCATCGGCATGGCCTTCGAAGTGGCCTACATCGCCGGCGGCGCCATCGCGTGGGGCGTGTTCAAGCACGACTTCATCCGCGGCCTCGGCGCGGGCATCGTCGCCCAGGGAGCGCAGACCTTCTCCCTGGACGTCGTCGAGCTCTTCTGGCTCCGCCCGCGGCGCTCGGTTCCCTAGGGGGTGTCCCTAGTTTCGGCTCCACGTCGGCGAAACGCCGCCTTTTTCGCGCCTTCTGCGTTGTTCGTCGTCGACGTAGCAGAAGTACGACTCCTCCTCTCGCCTTGAAGGCACGAGAAAATTCGACGTTTCGCCTCGGTCCGGAGAACTAGGGACACCCCCTAGGCCCGCTTGGTCTTGGTCTTGGCCTTGGTCTTCGCCTTGGCCTTGGCGCGCTTCGGCTTCGGGAGGTCGAACTCGATGGTCGGCATGAGGCGCTTCTTGCGCTTGTCGACTTCCTTCTGGAGCAGATCCACCGCCTCCACGCGCGCGTCGTAGAGGCGGCGCGGGCGCCGGTGCACGCCGGGGTCCGAGAGGAGCGCGTAGGTGAGCCAGGGGAACACCGCCGTCACGTCGGTGTGGCAGTACACCGAGCCGTACTGCACGCTCTCGGCGCTGACCTTGCCCCAGGTGTGGCCTTCGCCGGCCGGGCACGACGACAGGGCGCCGTTGTCCACCGGGTCGACGCAGAACTGGAGATCGATGTCGAAGCCGTGGGTGGGCACGCCGAGGATCTGGTCCAGGAGCGGCTCGCCCTGCAGCGTGTAGTTCTTGGGGACGCCGCCGCCCAGGATCCACACCGCCATGGGCTTCTTCTTGGCGCCGAAGCAGTAGTGCTGGATGGCGCCCATCTCGAACACGTCGTCGTTGACGTCGATCTCGAGCTTGAATTCGTCGCCCAGCATGCGCTTGAGCTTCACGATGTTGAGGAAGATGGAGCCGTCCTGCACCGCGCCCACGAAGATGGGCACGCCGTAGCGGTACGCGGTGGCCAGGAGCGACGGGCTCTTCACGCCCAGCGCGTCCTCGATCTCGGCCACGTTCTTGCCGATGAGATAGTGGAGCTCCGGCGTGGTCATCTTCTTCTGGAACTCGGGCTTCCGGAGGATCGCCGAGAACAGCTTGTCGGTCTCGAGCAGCGTCTCTTCCCAGAAGCCGAGATCGTAGATGCGGATGATGCGCGAGAGCCGGTACTGGAGATCGCCGGCGTTGGGCTCGATCTCGCGGATCCGGTGTCCGATGATGCGGTGCGCGTCGTGGTAGAGGTTGGCGCCGGTGGTGGTGATGCAGTCGATGACGCCGCGCTCGATGAGCGGGATCAAGCACGACTGGTGCAGGCCGGCCGGGGTCATGGCGCCGGAGAGGGTGAGGAAGACGCAGCAGTCGTCCTTGACGCTCCGCTGCATGAGCTGAAACGCCGTGCGCTCTTGCCGCCCCACGTAGGCGGGGAACATGTGGGTGATGATGTCGATCGGCTTCTCTTTGCCGGTGATGCCGACCGGGTGCACGTTGCGCGCGCGCTCGAAGTCCCGGCGCATGCCGCGCGGGCCCTCCGCGGAGGTGCGCTTCTTCGGGGTGCTGCTCTGGGTCTTCGCCATGGTTCGGCGGGTATGTCAGACCCTCGCCGCTCCCGTCAATCGCGGTCCCGCGGCACCCCACCGGAACGCGTTCGCGCTGGTATCACGATCGCGGCCACGCGGGACGATGACCTCCCGAATTTTATTCAACGCGATCTGCTAGTGCCCGGAATCAATGGACAATTTCTGGAAGAAAACGTTGGCGTTCGGCCGGCGGGGCAGAAATGTAGATCCGAGATTTACACCGCTTGCGACATTTCGGTAGAAGATGTGTCCACTGCACGGGTCCGGCTGACCTCTGACAGCCAGCGCCCTCGGTGACCTCTGAGTCTCATTGGAAGAAGGAAGACGTAAAATGAAGAAACTGATCGCTGGTGTCCTCGCGGTGGCCGCGCTCTCGAGCGCAACGGGCTGCGCTTACTCTGGTGTTGCCACCTCCGGCGACAAGGCCGTCATTCTCCGGAACGACGGGTTCCTCTTCGGCCTGCTCCGCAAGGCCGTTGTCTGCAAGATCGCCGACGCCGGTCTCCAGAACTGCGGCGACAACAACAACCCCTGATTTCGATTTAGGAGCCTAATTACCATGAAGAAGATGATTGCAGGTGTTCTCGCGGTTGCGGCGCTCTCGAGCGCGGTCACCGGCTGCTCGTACGCTGGCGTTGCCACCTCCGGCGACAAGGCCGTCATTCTCCGCAACGACGGCTTCCTCTACGGCCTGCTCCGTAAGGCCTTCGTCTGCAAGATCGCCGACGGCGGTCTCCAGAACTGCGCCGACAGCGACACCCCCTGATTCGTCTCGTTCTTCGGAACGAACAGTCTAGGCCGGAGTTCCCCCGAACTTCGGCCTCGTTTCTTTTGTGCCGGGAGCTGGGGCCTCTCGGGTTGCGACGAAATGGCAGAGGGGGTCCCTCGCTTCGCTCCTAAGAAACAGGAAGGCTTTCGCCCGGCCGCGAGTGACTGCGTGGCCGTCGCTGGTGGCCCGCGCGCCGGTCGAAAGCCTTGTTGAACGAGCCCGAAGCG